>JBDKTO010000013.1 GCA_039680175.1 Veillonellales bacterium
AGACAGTCGCTCAAATTAAGGAACTGACAAAGCAGATTGAAACATCCATGAATGAGACAGCGGATGCTTCCCAATCCACCTTGGCGGTGACGGAAGAAACATCGGCGGCTGTGGAAGAAGTAAACGCAACAATTGAAGAAATGACCGGTATGGCAAATAGTTTATCCGGTATGGCGGCGAACCTATAGAAAAGGAGCAGGGAGCAATGGCGAAAGATAGTATCAAACTGGTTGTGTTTACGATGGACACAGATCAGACTGTGTACGAGTACGGTATTCCCATTGAACAAGTGCAGGAAATTACCCGGCCCAATAAAATTACCAAATTGCCGGGGATGCCTTCCTTTGTCGAAGGAATTATGAATTTGCGCAAAAGCGTGATTCCGGTTGTCGATATCAAAAAAAGATTTGATATTGGCATCACTACGGCGAAGGATACAACCCGGATTATTGTAGTACAGGTAAACGGACAAAAATGCGGGCTCATTGTTGATGATATATTGGAAATTATTCCTGTGGCAGCGGAAGATATGGAACAAACACCGTCGTTTGCAGGAGGAGTAGGCTCCGAATATATTATTGGTATCGGCAAGGTGGATGATCGACTGATTATTGCCCTTGATATGGATAAAATTCTAACCGGAAGTGAAGAAAATGAACTAGAGAAAATTGCTAATTAATAATGGTTAGAACAAGAAATATAGGCTGAAGATTTCGTTATTGCAAATACAGAAGAACGAAATGGGAAGTAGTACATATAGCCAGTGAAAAGAATAGTTTTATAAGGGCACTTAAAGAAAAAGACGGCTTGCAATAGTAAAGCCGTCTTTTTTTAGGTACATTTGTAAGTACAGGAATATTTTTGGATAAACTTGTCTTACCAGGGAGGAAAATAGTGTAAAAAGCGGAACGTGTATGTAGAAGAAAAAACAGATGGATATCATTCTATTTTCCAAGACAGGATGGGGTTTGCTTGCATTTATATATTCAACTGGAAAGTCCAAGCGGGTTAGAAGTACCGGTTCATTACAATCATATCGTACAGGCGGTTCTTTATCAGACAATTGATGCCGATTTGGCAAAATTTCTTCATGACAGCGGCTTTGTCAGTCAGGGAAGAACCTTTAAACTGTTTTGCTTTTCCCGGCTTAGGGGCAGCTTTGCTAAAAATGGGGCGGCGAACAATCTCATTTTTCGGGATAAAATTCAACTGGTGATTACATCACCGGTCGAAGAATTTTGTCAGTCCCTTGCCAACGGCTTACTGAAAAAGGGAACTCTTTTATTTGGCCGGCAGCCGGTGGAAGTGAAAGAAATTCAAGTGGAGCAGCCCCGGGCAGAAGACGAAGTAACCCAGCTCCGGACGCTGTCGCCCATTGTTGCTTACAGCACACTGCTGCGGCCCGACGGCAGAAAGTATACCTGCTATTTCCAACCGGGGGACCCTGACTACAACTCCCTGATTACAGGCAACCTGCGGAAAAAGTTCCAGGCCTGCTACGGCCGCGAAGCACCGGCAGGCGAGGTCAGAGTGGACAAGCGGGGCGAATTGCGGCAGAATATTATCCGCTACAAAGAAACGATTATCAAAGGCTATTCCGGCCGGATTCGGCTGACCGGTCCGAAAGAGCTTCTGCAAATGGCCCTGGACGCAGGCCTTGGCAGCAAAAACAGCCAGGGATTTGGCTGCGTGGAAATGGAAAAGCCACGCCGCTAGGGCGTGGGGTGAGGGAAAGATTCCTTGTAGGTAGGCTAATAAATCAATAGTAAAATACTAATTTCAATTCCTAGTAGGTATATAAATTTTATTATACATTATATTGAGTTTTGTTTCAATTTATATAAAATATGTTGAATAATTCAATTTAAAATACTATAATAGAAAATGAAAACAGGAGGTGATATAATGCTTGCAGAGTCAGTAATAAGAATAGGAAGGCCTATTATGCAAAGTGACTTATCTTTGGAAGAGCGTATTAGACTTTTAACCGATGTCTCCAGTATTAGTTGTAAAAATTATTTTCAGAATGTAATTGTAGCTGAATTAGGAAAAGATACTGATACTGTCCATTATCTTACCATCGGAATGTTTGATGGAGATCAGAAAAGCTTTCAAGTTGATGCAAGAAGAAATGTCTCTTTTCCTATCACCTTTCCTAATGGCGGGAATCCGTTGGTTCCTCAGGGCGTTTATGCATTACCTTGCTATTTAATGTGGGAGCCACATTTAAAAAAAATGATGAATGCCGAAGCTTTTGCACAGGAGATATTATTACCTAGGCTAAACAGTACAATTGGATATCGAGAATTAATGCAGGAGGAACGTGAAAAGCTTGCGTTACGAATATCTAATTTATTAGCCGAAAATACGCAGCGCTTTTTGCGAGAAGAAAAACAATTGGGAATACTTCTGGTGTTTGATTCTCGTTTAGCGGTTTATAAAATAAAAGAGCAGCTTGCAAGCGAGCCGTCTGATTTATGGATTGCAGATAGTCTGTGTATTTCGGACAGTGCATTATATTTAGATGGCGAAGAATTTTTAAATCAATTTATTACAGCAAAAATGGATGAAGCTGCTAGCTTAGGTAAAGCCCAAAATGCAGTTTCAACATTTTCTAATCAGGTCAGTACAGAAGTGGTTTCTATTTATAATAAATCCTGGTTATGGTTATCTCCCACATGGGAAATGCCTTGTTCAAATGATTGGGGTAAAACAGATTGGATTAAAGGAATTAAAGTCGATGCTGAAAATTATGCGGCTTTTTTGTATGGTAGTCAATTTCTAAAAGAAATTCAAGTCCCTCTTTCGAATAGTCTTTTGAAAGAGATGTTTGCGCCCATTATGAGCGTAGAAGCAAAAAAACATATGAAGACGACTAGTTTTCAGCCGATATATGGGATACCGCTTGTTGTCCCTTTGTTGGACGGGGACTCAAAACAAAATTTTAAAAAGTATCGCCATATGTTAAAGAATCAACAGCATTTAAGTCAAACCGATTTACATATGGAAGTTTTAGCAGGGATGAAAGGAAGCATTATTCCTCAATTCAGCGATGAACATCGACTTACTATTTTATATTATTCAGGCGATTTATCAAGGGGAGACATGCACATTCGAGCAATAATTGAGGATATTGTACCCAGTATAGCGAGTAAAATTCAATCCATTTTATGGAAAATTAAAAATTATGAATGTGGCAGTATTCAAGATGAGTTTGGTGTACAACGACAACCGTTATATAAAACAGAAACACTACCGTCTCTATTAGCTAATGCTTTTGGTCCGGGGTACGTCTGGAATGTTTTGCAAAAAGTTTTTCATAGGCAATCATTAGAAATGAAGCACTTGTTTCAGGCAACCGAAAAAAAATTAAATGAATTGGTAAATAAAGAAGATTATTGGGGGATGAAACAAGAGCTGATTTTCTTTTATGTGTTTATGCTTTTTTACAAGCTATATAATGAACAAATTAGAAATGTAAAAGGAGGTGTCAAAGATTTGGCAGATTGGAAAAAGATTATTGAACAATACTATTCTGGAGAATTAAAGGACGAGGACTTTAATTCATTGGAAAATTTGGGCTTTATAAGTGGTATGCTATTAAAACAATTTTCTCATTCCTATTACATGAAAACAAATAAGGATTTTGTTAAACAGCGTGTAATGAAATTTGGCAGTAAGTTAACTCCCGTCATGATTTGGCAACAAGGTGTACTTAGATGTCAGGAATTGGCCGATCAATGGGACTTGAAACTTGGAGTCAATTTTTGGGGCGTTTTGCCGCTGGTGTTATTAGGATTTTTATCGGCCAATGAAAAGAAAACTTTAGTATCTGAGAAAAATGTATTTATGACCGCTTTTTGGTCGGGATATTTACTTTACCGTAAACCGAAAAATGATAATGATTCAGATGGTACAGAGGAGAGTATAAAAGGAGGTAGTAACTAGTGAAGGTCAATAATGGAGAACTCGTGTTTATAAAAGCGGTAAAAGATGGTATTCCAAACAGGGATCCATTAAATGACAGTGATGCAAGAAGATTATTTTCAGAAGAAGATGGACGTATTTCATTAAGTGATGTAAGTATAAAAAGAGATGTTCGTGATTTTGTAATGGAACTTTATCCAGAGGGAGGTCCAGAACAGTCTAAATTTATTTTTGTACAAGAAAAGAAAAATGAAGCAGGAAAACTTCTGGGAAGAGGCAGTCTGGCACAATTCATTGCAAAACAAACAGGAAAAGAAAAAGAAAGTAAAACAAATATGAAAGATGTTTTACTTGAAACTTGTTTTGATGTACGTACTTTTGGTATTGTTTATTCGGTGAAACCAAAATTTAATTTAACTGGTCCAGTTCAATTTGGCTGGGCGCATTCGATGCATCCTGTTGATAGTCAATATGTTCAAGGAACTGTCGTCATGCCAAGCGCTGATACTACTGAAGAAGGAGAAGGAAAAACACAGGGAACGATTTGGACAAGCTACATTGTGCCATTTGCAGTTTTTATTATGCCCGGCGTTATCAACGCTAAAAATGCTGAACATTCGATGATGAGTGAATCTGATCAAGAATTATTATTACAAGGACTTTGGCAGGGGACTCAGCATAGACAGGCGAGAGGCAGGGGGCAGCAACAACCTTTATCGCTTGTACATGTAGAATATAAAGATCCGTTTTACCGAATCGGCTACTTAGAAGATTTAGTATTCTTGGAACCGGATGCAGAGGAATGGAAAGCTACGGGGAAACAGCCTACATCGGTTAACGAAATTAAGATTAATTTTGAAAGACTACTATCGGTTTTATCCAATCAACGCGATAAAATAGCTCGTTGTCGGATATGGTGCCATCCATCTTTAGTTATTCGGGGAGATATTAGTCAATATCAGCAGCCCTTATGGTAAGGGGGAACATGCAGTGAAAGGTGTAGTTTTTGACTTAGTAGGGACGCTAGCTCATTTTCGTAAACCAGATACTACAGCGACACAAATGACATATCCGTTTATTACTCCGACTGCTGTTAAAGGGATGGTAGGCGCTATATTAGGTAAAGAGGATTTTGTTACTCATGATATTGTTGGTATCAGATTAATGAATCCAGTTCAGATTGTTTCTCAACAAATGTCCATGTTGGGTAAGGATACTGGTAGTTCTTTTAATCGTCCGACTACTATTGAATTGTTGATTAATCCTCATTATCGTATCTATTATGCGGGAGAAGAAAATGTTGATGAACTAAGCACTTATTTGCAGAAAGAATATTCGGTTTATCCCACCTTTTTAGGTGTTGCTTATGCAGTGACAAAACCTAAATTAATTAGCGTTTGGAACCAGGTGGCTCTGGCGGTCAATGAAGCTTACGGATATATTGAAACAAAGGCTGTTGTGCCGAGTGCTCTTGTTGGAGAATTGAAAGTTACACGCGGTCAGCATTATTGCCGGGCTGGTGGCTTTATGTATTGTTATAAAGGGGCTCGTACGTTTGAAAAATCAATTGATTTTATTTACGAATGGGCAGGTAATATGATTGCGTTTAAACCTGCCAAAAAAAAATTATCTTTGAATTTGCAAATTGCTAAATTTGGAGAGGATGTTGTGTGTCTATATTGATTCCATTTAATCAATGTATAGCAAGGCCTTCAGATGAACAATTTGAATATTTTCTATCAGATCATTTGCTCCATGTGAAAAGAAATATTGAAATCCGTTTAGTTGGGTTGGATTCAACTATTGTAAATTTAGCAGGTGTGGCGGGAATTTGTCATGATTTATTAAAAAGTAATCTTGAATGGCAGTTATACATCCAAGGGAAAAAGAAAAAAGGTCCTCCTCATGCACCAGGAGGGGCTTTGCTTTTTTCGTATTTTGCCTATCATTTATTACAATTTTATGAAAAATGGGATGACTATAGCCTTTATTGGCTTTGGTTTATTCGCGATTTAGCCGATCATCATGGCAATTTGAAAAGTTTAGCAGATACTAATTGGATGATGTATCCCGAGTGGAATAAGCTGGATTGGGTGGGAATGGGACAGTTTATTAAGTCTTGTTTTTCAACAATAAAAGATTTAGAAATTTCTCCACAAGCCTTAAAACAATGGATTGGAGATTTACGGGAAATCTACGAAGACGAAAAAGAAAAACTTGATTTAAGCTATCAGCAAATTTCATCAAATATTTTAATGGATAAGCTTCAACTATGGCGAGAATGTAGCACTGCATTGATTGCTAGTGATCGATTAGACGTAGTTTCTGTGTCTGATTCTCATTTTAAAAAAGAAGATCATATAACGAATGAACAGAATTTACAAAGTTTTTGTGAAAATAATAAGCAACACCCATTATCGTATATTCGTATGAAAGCACAACAGGATATTGTTAATCAAATAAATTTTTATCCGGACAACATGGTTTATACACTTGAAATGCCAACAGGGTATGGGAAAACGATTACCGCTTTAAAACTAGCTTCAATATTAGGGAGAGAGCAAGGATATGAGCGGATTGTTTATGTTGCTCCATATTTATCGATTCTAGAACAAACGGCTCAAGTAATTGAAGATGCGATGCATGTTTTAGCTGTAGAGCAGCATTCGCTTGCAACTTTAGAGGGAAGAGCGTCAGATAAATCGGAATCTGAAGAATATCTATTGGAAACTCAGATGGCAATTGAGACTTGGGCATATCCTGTAATTTGTACTAGCTTTCAACAGTGGACCAAAGTTATCTTCCCTGAACGTGCACAGGATTTATTACGTCGGTCGTTTTTAAAAAATGGAATTATTATTATCGATGAACCACAAATTTATGCTCCAGAAAGTTGGAATGTATTCTTGTGTGGGTTAGAAGCGCTAGCGAGAAGAAATAATTTGAGGGTGTTTTTTCTTTCTGCAACAATGCCACCATTTAAATATGGGCTTTCTAAATCTAATGAACCGATACACTTAAGCATAAAAGAGGACACTCCAACTAACAGGTACCAAATTACACGTTGCCCCAGTATGGATGAAACAAGCTTAGCTGAACTTATACTAAAATATAAAAATTTTCAGCAATGTGCTATTTTAAACACAATTGCCGATGCTTATTTAGTGTATAAAAACGTTAATACATTTGATAAGAATGCTAATACCCACTTACTTCATGGCATGATGACGCCGATTCATAAAAAAATGGAAATTAATAAAATTCAGCATTATTTAAATCAAGCAGAACATCATCCAATATGTGTAATTTCTACTCAAATCATGGAGGCAGGTGTTGATCTTAGCTTTCAATATTTAATGCGTGCATTGCCAATTTTACCTTCTGTTATTCAAGCTGCTGGGCGTGTTAATCGTCATAATGAAAATGATATTGGGACTTTCTTTCTTATTCCGTTTTTTAGAAACGGGGAAAAAAATACCCGCAATTCAATTTATGATAAAAAATTACAATATATTACGGATCAATTACTTGAAAAAAAGACAATGTGGTTAGAGTCTGAGATGATGAGTTTAATTAAAATTTATTATCAAGAAATGTTTCGTAATAACACCTATGAGGCAGGAAAACAGGCTATTACCAATGCTTATGAAGGAGATTGGCCTGAGTTAGCGAATATTCAGCCATTTGGACAGGATTATTTTCGACTTCCCATTTTTATACCTTGGACTCCCAATGAGGCAGAGAAGCAGTGGCTACCTAAAACTTTCGTCAGATTACAGAAGAAAATAGGAATAAATACTCCTGAAGAGCTTTATGAAAGATATTCGGATAGAAAATATATGAATAATTTGTCTTTTCAGGCTCGTAAGGAATTTATGATTCTTTTTCATTATTACGTGATTAATGTTCCGGGAGCGTTGGCAATTAAACTTGTGAATAAAGAAGATTATCTAATTCATAAAGTTCCATGCATTCTAGGAAATGATGTGTATCATCCTGTAATGGGATTAGCGCAACGATATGTTGATGGATTTGACAATATTATATGATTATAATTACGTGATAAAAAATTTAATACGAAGGTGCATACATATGACATTTCCTCAACACATCACTGAATATCTTAATCGCCATGATCAGATAAGCGCGCCTGGCTGTTTGGGTCAGTGGCGCAGGGAAAGGCGCGGTAGGACAGTGATATTGATATTGCCATTTTGTTTGTGCCCGGATTAGCCGCAGAGGAACGATTTGATTTAAAGCTGACTATCGCTGTTGAATTGGCCGGGATAGCCGGGCGGGATGTGGATATTGTTGATATGGAGGCAGTTTCTTTTAGAGGAAAGATTTAAGCGATTTTATGATGGCCATTGACCAGTTGTTATAATGCCTGTACGGGGGAGAGTGATGGTATGGGTGAACAGGAAGTCACCGTTGGCGGTACTCTTATTTGGTATTATTACATATGTCCGCGGGAAGTGTGGCTGATCAGTCATCAGATTCAGGCGGACCAGGATAACGACAATATGATGCTGGGCCGGTTTATCGATGAACTGAGCTATTTGCGGGAGAAAAAACAATTATCCGTTGGCGGCAGCAAAATTGATGTGTTTCACATGGATAACGGTGAAATGGTGATCGGTGAGGTGAAAAAGAGCTCAAAATACCGGGAGAGCGCCCGGATGCAGCTGGCATTTTATCTGAGTGAACTGGATCGGCAAGGCATAAAAGCTAAAGGCGAACTGCGTTTCCCCCAGGAAAAGCTGCGGGAAGAAGTGGTACTGGATACAGAAATGCGAGCCAGGCTGGAAAAAACGACTCAGGAAATCTTGCGCCTTGTTTATTTGGAAAAGCCGCTGGCACCTAAAAAGATTTCCTTTTGCCGCAATTGTGCTTATGCTGAATTTTGCTGGTCGTAATTTGAGACGAGGTGGGATGATTGAAAAAGACGTTATATTTTTTTTCTAGCGGGGAACTGCTTCGCAAGGACAATACGCTTTGCTTTGAAGGCGAAAATGGCCGCCGGTATGTGCCGGTAGAGGATGTCAGTGATATTATGGTATTTAGTGAAGTAAATATCAATAAAAAGTTACTGGAGTTTTTGTCACAAAAGGAGATTATTCTTCATTATTTTAACTATTACGGCTATTACATGGGAACCTTTTATCCCCGCGAGCACTTGAATTCTGGGTACGTCATATTAAAACAAGCGGAACATTATTTGGATGAGCATAAACGGCTTGATATTGCCCGAAGGTTTGTTGACGGGGCGGCGCAAAATATAGGTAAAGTATTAAAATATTATCATAGCCGGGGTAAGAATGTAGCCGAGGAGCTGGTCGGTATCGAAACATTGCAGCAATCGATCGGCGCCAGCACGGCGATATCGGAATTAATGGCCTTCGAGGGGAATATTCGGGAAAAATACTATAAATCGTTTGACGCCATTCTTGGCAACGAAGATTTTTGTTTTGAAGAACGCACCCGCCGACCGCCGAAAAACAACTTAAACACCCTAATCAGCTTCGGTAATTCACTGATGTACACGCTTTGCCTGAGTGAAATCTATAAAACCCATCTGGATCCGCGCATTGGCTATTTGCATGCCACCAATTTTCGCCGGTTCAGTTTGAATCTTGATGTAGCGGAGATTTTTAAGCCGATTATGATCGACAGAATTATTTTTACCCTCATTGGCCGTAAAATGCTTGGTAAGAAAGATTTCGAGCATGGCACTGAAGGAATTATGATGAAGGAAAAAGCCAAAAAGATCTTTATACAGGAACTGGATTCGAAATTGAATGCTACCATCAAACACCGGGATATTGGCCGACCGGTGTCATACCGGCGGCTTATTCGCTTGGAGCTTTACAAGCTGGAAAAGCATGTAATGGGTGAAAGCTTATATGAACCTTTCGTTGCCCAATGGTAAAGTAATTTGGGAGGTCAGCAATGTTTGTTATTTTGGTCTATGATGTGAATCAAAAACGCGTGGGAAAAGTCCTCAAAAAATGCCGGCAATATCTTACGTGGGTGCAAAATTCCGTTCTTGAAGGAGAAATATCCGATGCAAATTATACAAAACTGAAGATGGAACTGGCAAGAATCATTGATCGCGAGGAAGATTCCGTGATAACATATAACTTAAGGACAACAAAATATTCAACCCGTGAGATTATGGGAGTGGAGCGTGGGCAGACAGGAAATATGATTTGAATGGTTCCGTTTCTATAGTACCCCGCTATTGCCGTCAATATAGGATAGCGCAAAAATACCGGCCGGTCGACGACACTGAAAATGCTGATAACTCAAGGATTCATCGACTTTTGGAAAATAATTTTAAAAAACCATTTAAGGTGTATTAGAAATTTTTGCTTTTGCGCTGAGCCAGAAAGATACTTGGCTTTTAGTATGTTGCTTTTTGGGAAAATGGGGGTTTTTAGCTTACCTAAGAGGAATTGAAACGCCAGTTCTAATAGCCAGGACGGAGATAAGTATCGAGTTTTTAGCTTACCTAAGAGGAATTGAAACAAGCTGGATGACTCATCAATCACAACCATGTCAAACGTTTTTAGCTTACCTAAGAGGAATTGAAACACATTTTTCATCCGTCCTATAAACGCACCTGTGAGTGTTTTTAGCTTACCTAAGAGGAATTGAAACATCCGGGTTTATTCCCGGTTCAAGCCTTCAACCTTTGGTTTTTAGCTTACCTAAGAGGAATTGAAACCGACAACGGCTTCGGAAGCTGCAGTCAAAGTGGGAAAGTTTTTAGCTTACCTAAGAGGAATTGAAACACTATATATTCCGATCCACATAGAGTACAGATGTCGGTTTTTAGCTTACCTAAGAGGAATTGAAACTGACCACCTCAAACTTCCCGTACCGCGGCCGATAGTCGTTTTTAGCTTACCTAAGAGGAATTGAAACTCAATAGTAATGCGTACCCATAACATACGTCCTTTTGTTTTTAGCTTACCTAAGAGGAATTGAAACCTGGTAATGGCTTTTTCCATAGCGGTAATGCCAAATATGTTTTTAGCTTACCTAAGAGGAATTGAAACAAATAGATGTTCCGTTTGCTGTTCGAGGTGCATAGGGTTTTTAGCTTACCTAAGAGGAATTGAAACACCCCGGAATGGTCATGGTTGCCGGTAATAAATTTCGGTTTTTAGCTTACCTAAGAGGAATTGAAACTGCGCTCCTGCACCTGATCGGCTGCTGATTGTACTGTGTTTTTAGCTTACCTAAGAGGAATTGAAACTTTTTTTCTGCTAATGTCAAGTATCCCATCCCCCTCGTTTTTAGCTTACCTAAGAGGAATTGAAACAATTTTCTTCCTCTATCCATTCAACAGGCGTTCCGCGTTTTTAGCTTACCTAAGAGGAATTGAAACTCAAACACCATGACCGGAGCGGCCTGCAAGCCTCTAGGTTTTTAGCTTACCTAAGAGGAATTGAAACATCTCCATTTGCTTGTATCGCCGCCATCGTGAACAAGTTTTTAGCTTACCTAAGAGGAATTGAAACTTGTGGCAACCTTGTATCCTGCATCCTGGTATGGTTTGTTTTTAGCTTACCTAAGAGGAATTGAAACAAAAATCTTCATGCGCTTTGTCTGCATAATCATCAAGTTTTTAGCTTACCTAAGAGGAATTGAAACCTTGCTGGTGATGGTATCAAGGCTGGTTGTGGTATCGGTTTTTAGCTTACCTAAGAGGAATTGAAACCCCGCAGCGGATGTATATTTATTTAAATATAGTCAATGTTTTTAGCTTACCTAAGAGGAATTGAAACCATAGACGGCAATTAACTCCTAGCCAGCTAGGCATGGTTTTTAGCTTACCTAAGAGGAATTGAAACCGAGCAAGGCAGAAGCATTGCCGAAAGATTTCAACCGGGTTTTTAGCTTACCTAAGAGGAATTGAAACCAAGGCCGAACGCAAGGAGAAAAAGAAAGGTTCCTTGGTTTTTAGCTTACCTAAGAGGAATTGAAACAAGAACAGTCAATTTGCAAACATTGCGGGCATGACAAGTTTTTAGCTTACCTAAGAGGAATTGAAACCAAAGCGATATTGAATAAATCTGATAATGTGCTTGAGTTTTTAGCTTACCTAAGAGGAATTGAAACACTGGAAAGACAACAAAGAATCCAATACAGGTTACCGTTTTTAGCTTACCTAAGAGGAATTGAAACTTGTGCAGTCCGGCAAAGGCTTCCGGTTTCTCTTTACGTTTTTAGCTTACCTAAGAGGAATTGAAACGGAGACGGCAAGCCCCGCTTCTTCATGTCTTTTTTTGGTTTTTAGCTTACCTAAGAGGAATTGAAACACCGACTCTGTCACTAGCTTGCTTGACCATTCCGGCGTTTTTAGCTTACCTAAGAGGAATTGAAACCTATCCACTGCCCTTGCATAGCTATACACATGATAACGTTTTTAGCTTACCTAAGAGGAATTGAAACTCCTCCATTCCATCCAATGTATACTTAATGTTAATCGTTTTTAGCTTACCTAAGAGGAATTGAAACTGTATATTCTCTGAACACCACCAGGACAACCTTCGCCGTTTTTAGCTTACCTAAGAGGAATTGAAACATTTCGGATATAAGCTGGAAAGTGTCATACTGGAAAGTTTTTAGCTTACCTAAGAGGAATTGAAACTGACAAGTTTTAAAACGTGTTCAAGCTTTTCAATGTACGTTTTTAGCTTACCTAAGAGGAATTGAAACTACCTTCAGCAACACCGGTACCGTATTTCTGAATGGTTTTTAGCTTACCTAAGAGGAATTGAAACATTACAGCTTCCGATTTTTGGAACGGCGAAACGGAACGTTTTTAGCTTACCTAAGAGGAATTGAAACTTTTTCAAACCGCTTTTCGTCCGTACGCTAACACGGTTTTTAGCTTACCTAAGAGGAATTGAAACATTTCAATTTTTGCACCTCCTTTAATGTAATTTTAATGTTTTTAGCTTACCTAAGAGGAATTGAAACGAGATATCTGTGCGATAAATCGATATTCCAAATGGGGTTTTTAGCTTACCTAAGAGGAATTGAAACCCTTTAGATTTTCAATAGCCGCCTTGACTTTTGCAAGTTTTTAGCTTACCTAAGAGGAATTGAAACTAAAACGGCTGTTAGGTTCAGCATATGTCGTTGGTAAGTTTTTAGCTTACCTAAGAGGAATTGAAACATGCAATACGCCGGATAACTTCCGGCTCCTATGGTCGGTTTTTAGCTTACCTAAGAGGAATTGAAACTCACTAGCAAGGGATGCAAGATATTCTTTGTCTTCGTTTTTAGCTTACCTAAGAGGAATTGAAACTTCAGTTTCTTGATTCCTTCCTTGGATACTCCCACAGTTTTTAGCTTACCTAAGAGGAATTGAAACGGATTCTATGTATGTCATCGGTTCTTCCCTAGAATCAGTTTTTAGCTTACCTAAGAGGAATTGAAACAAAAAAATATCGGTCTAGTCAGATATGATTCCGGTTGGGTTTTTAGCTTACCTAAGAGGAATTGAAACTTGGATTGTACTTTTCGCCGCCATTGGCAAAAAACTGTTTTTAGCTTACCTAAGAGGAATTGAAACTTTTTTGCTGTTCTTTTCTATCCATGTTCTTACCCCGTTTTTAGCTTACCTAAGAGGAATTGAAACCTCGCTGGTTGGGGTATCAAGGCTGGTGATGGTATCAAGTTTTTAGCTTACCTAAGAGGAATTGAAACTTCTGCAGAAGACATTGGGAATGAACTTGGGATATGCGTTTTTAGCTTACCTAAGAGGAATTGAAACTACAAAATGAAAATCCAAAACAATAAAAATCGAATCGTTTTTAGCTTACCTAAGAGGAATTGAAACGTGGGTACGGAATCGGGGAGTATACGGGCGTTTTAGTTTTTAGCTTACCTAAGAGGAATTGAAACCAATATGGCCAAACACCGTAAAGCGCTTGCGATCCTAGTTTTTAGCTTACCTAAGAGGAATTGAAACATCGCATTCCGATGCCGCTGAACGACGCTCAATTTGTGTTTTTAGCTTACCTAAGAGGAATTGAAACGGTAAAACAGCAATGCAATTAGAGTGGTCAAGACACAGTTTTTAGCTTACCTAAGAGGAATTGAAACATTCAATTCCAATACCCCTGCGTCCCATTTTTACCGCGTTTTTAGCTTACCTAAGAGGAATTGAAACTTTGCGGCATGAAACACAGCCTAACTTCTGAAAGAGTTTTTAGCTTACCTAAGAGGAATTGAAACGCCGCCGCAATGATGACAGCAAGGTTGCATGCACAAGTTTTTAGCTTACCTAAGAGGAATTGAAACTCAAGCAAGCTGGACATTGAAACGAACATTCCTCTGCGTTTTTAGCTTACCTAAGAGGAATTGAAACTATCTAGGTTCAACTTCATTCAAAAACTGGGACAAAGTTTTTAGCTTACCTAAGAGGAATTGAAACGCACACCAGAAATTGAATACGCCGCTCTTGCTATGGTTTTTAGCTTACCTAAGAGGAATTGAAACATTTTCATTCCACTGTACTGCATCAGAATAGGCGGCGGTTTTTAGCTTACCTAAGAGGAATTGAAACAGCAATACTCGCAAGAGTCTGCAGAAGAAATAGCGGCGTTTTTAGCTTACCTAAGAGGAATTGAAACACCAACTTTCCATCTACAACCTTCAATGTCGTGACAGTTTTTAGCTTACCTAAGAGGAATTGAAACAAATACTCATCGGCGTCAACTTATGCACAAATTACCGGTTTTTAGCTTACCTAAGAGGAATTGAAACTTTTTATCAATCCTCCTGCTATCAGCTTTTTCTCATCGTTTTTAGCTTACCTAAGAGGAATTGAAACATTACTTGAATCCACCGCAAGAAATAATCATGCTTTGGTTTTTAGCTTACTTATGAGGATTTCTGAGGGCTTCTTGTAGTTCTAAATAAAATTAGCATTTAGGGGAATTTATGTGGGAAATGGAATGAAAAACTATTGACAAGGCAATAGAGAGAGCGTATTATATTTGCAATTGAAGACGGAGCATTAAATTTCACATCGTGAAATTTAAAATGCTCTGGCAGCAAGTATAAAAATATGCTTTTGGGCGAAGATGCCGTACCAACATTGTTGGTACGGCATCTGTGCTTTTTAAGACGCCTAACAGTATATCAAAAAACGTTTTGTACAGTAAGGAGGTGAGTATTGTGGCTACTGAGCATATTCAATCATTGGAGAGAGCTTTAACTATTCTGGAATCTTTTACTTATGACAACAGTGAACTGAGTATTCGTGAAATCAGTTTGAAGGTAGGATTGCCAGCTCCCACAGTTTGCCGTTTTTTGCATACCTTTGTTAAAACAGGCTACTTAGTCCAAAATCCCCAGAATAAAAAATACCGGGTAGGACATAAAGTGCTGCATTTTGCCGCTGCCGCTTATAAGGAAATCAATCTTAGGCGGATTGCCGCCGATGTCACACGAAAAGTCCGGGATGCTATCGGGGAAACGGCTTATCTCGATATTGTGGAAAATAACGAACGAGTATGCTTGTTTTCTATTCCCGGCAGGCAGGTGTTGAGCTTGACTGTACCGGAAGGACAGCGGTCACCTCTTTATGCCGGTGCCGATTCCCGAATGCTTTTGGGGTCCTTTGCCGAAGAAGCCAGCACCCGCTATATTGATAGCACTCAACTTAAAAAATTTGCCAGCAATACAATATTATCTAAGCAAGATCTCTGTGAAGTCGTGCAGCAATCTTGGGAAGCAAATTTATCGATGAGTGTAAACGAATTTCGGCAGGGAAGTGCTTGTGTTTCCGTTCCTATCAGGGATTATACCCAGGGCATTATTGCCGTCCTTTCGGTGGCCTTTTCGGCGCAAAAAGCAGTTTCCAATACGTTAGTTCGCTATACCGAAGTTATACAGGAGGCGGCACAAGCTGTATCGGAAAGCCTTGGATATCAGAGAAAGCCCGGAAGCAAAGAACAAAACTATGTAAAAAATTGCGAACATATGGAAGAGTTATTAAAAAAGGTGTATCAAAAAAAGGATTTTACGGCAGATACGGCACCGTATTTTAACAGGAATTGAGTCATTTTCAATATTTCAAGAGTAAAAGAATGGGGGAGAGTAAATTGAGTCATGTAGCATTATCCATGGAAAGTTTAGTAGGGCGCATGGAAAGGTTGCCTTTTTCGGGGGTTCACAAGAAAGTATTCGGTCTGTCGGCTGCAGGGTATTTATTTGACGCTTATGATATGGCACTGCTCAGTTTTATTATGCCGGCGTTGTCCAAAGATTTAAATTTGTCTTCAATTCAAATCGGTCTTGTATTTAGCGTTTCTTTTTTTGGCATGCTGGTAGGGGCATTATTGGGAGGAACGGTTTCCGATTATTTGGGGCGGTTGAAGGTTTTTAAATATACGTTGCTGATATTCGCGCTGGGGACTGCGGCTACCGGTTTTGTCAACAGTTATGAAGCGCTGCTGGCACTGCGGTTCATTACCGGATTTGGGCTGGGAGGCGAACAGCCGGTGGTATTTACTTATGTGAGTGAAATGGTGCCGAATCAATACCGGGGCCGTCTTAACGGACTTACGGAGGCGATGTGGGGCTTCGGTATGCTGGTGGCAGCCGGAATATCGTTCTTATTGGTTCCAGTTTACGGCTGGCGCAGTGCTTTTTTTGCCGGCATACTTCCTGCCTGTATGATTTGGTTTTTTCGTCTGGGCATTCCCGAGTCTCCCCGCTGGTATATGATTAACGGCCGGCATCAGGAAGCGGAAGAACAACTGATTTGTATTGAAAAAGAAGTAGAAGCTGAGTTAAAGCATCCTTTGCCGGCACCAAAACCGGTAGAACCGATTTATGTTCAGGAAGGCAATAAATATTCCATTCTGTTCCGTTCCATATACGGAAAACGTACGATTATGCTGTGGCTGATGTGGTTCTGCTCGTTGTTTGGCTATTGGGGACTCAACACCTGGCTGCCTACTCTCTTAAAACAGGCCGGATATTCCATGTATGCTTCCATCGGGTATGTATTTATTATGAATCTCGTCTGGGTGCCAAGCGGTATTCTTGGGTCCTTCCTTTCCGATAAAATCGGCCGCAAAAAACCTATTGTCTTTTATCTTACCTGTGCGGGAATTACCACCCTGGTTTATGGCTGGGCTCTTGCCAACAAGCTTCCCCTTGGCGTAATGCTGAGCTGCGGAATTGCAGCGGTATTATTTATGGCGGGTGCTTTTGCTATTATTTATGCGTATACGCCGGAAAATTATCCCACAGAGGTTAGGGGAACAGGCACGGGTACGGCGAATTCCTGGGGAAGGATCGGTGGCATTTTAGCTCCTACCGTTGTTGGCGTGCTGTATCCGATGATTGGCTTATATCTGACGCTCGCTGTAGTGGCAGCTGCGTTTGTGTTAGCGGGCATTGCCGTAGCGGCCTTGGGTATGGAAACGAAAGGAAAAAATCTGGAGGCTTTGTCCGACGGGGCGAAAGCTATGGAAAAGAAAGCCGGTTAAGCGGACAGAGATACTTTGTGGTTATTCTGAAGCAAGTAAAAAAATATCGCCGGCATATTTCGCCGGCGGTAATCAAAGAAGGTGTTTGGTTATGTATAGAATTGATCTAAATTGTGATTTGGGAGAAAGCTTTGGCGTTTATAAACTGGGTATGGATGAAGAGGTTTTGAAAATTGTAACCTCTGCTAATATCGCCTGCGGTTTTCATGCCGGCGATCCGAGTGTAATGCGTAAAACAGTCAAACTGGCTTTGAACAATCATGTGGCCATTGGTGCTCACCCGGGGTTTCCCGATTTGCTTGGCTTCGGACGGAGAAATATGGCGGTTTCTCCTCAGGAAGCTTATGATATGGTTGTTTATCAAATTGGTGCCCTTGACGCTTTTATTAAAGCCGAGGGGGGAACTATGCAGCATGTTAAACCCCATGGCAACCTAAATAATATGTCCGTCAACAGTAAAGAACTTTCCGAAGCTATTGCAGAAGCTGTATATCAAGTAAATTCGGAATTAATTCTTGTAGGGCAGTCAAATAGTGAATTAATCCGTGCGGGTAAAAAAATTGGGTTAAAAATCGCACAAGAGGTTTTTGCCGATAGGACATATCAGATGGACGGAACTCTGACGCCGAGAACTCAGACGGACGCCTTAATTACCGACAAAGAAAAATCCATATTTCAGGTAGCCCGCATGATTAAGGAAGGGGTTGTTCAATCCCAGCAGGGAAAGGATATTTCGATTACAGCGGATACGGTTTGTATTCACGGTGACGGAATCAAGGCGTTGGAATTTGCCGCCCAGACAAGGAGGTTCTTGGAGGAAGCTGGCATTTCTGTAATGGCCATGGGAGAGAAATAATATCACTTCGTAAGAAGAGGGGATTTTTCATGGGAAAAGTAGCTTTTTCGACTCCTGCCCGGATTCGGGCTGCTATTAGGCGTGGGGAATGGGTTCACCCTACAGCAGGTCTGGCTCCCGGTTTTGCTCAGGCCAACATGGCGATTTTACCGAAGGAACTGGCTTTTGAATTTTTGCTGTTCTGTCAGCGAAATCCAAAGCCCTGTCCGATTCTTGACGTAACGGACCTCGGTTCGCCGGTGCCGAAAAGGATTGCGCCAGATGCGGATATCCGCACGGATTTGCCGAAATATCGGATTTACCGCTATGGCGAGCTGTCAGAAGAAGTAACCGATATCGTAGAGTACTGGCGGGATGATATGGTAGCGTTTCTCATCGGCTGCAGCTTTACCTTTGAACATTCGTTATTAAGAAATAGTATTCCCATCCGTCATATTGAAGAAAGTTGTAATGCGGCGATGTATAAGACCAATATTCCTTGCGTTCCTGCCGGAAGATTTCAGGGACCACTGGTTGTGAGTATGCGGCCGGTACCGGAAAAGGATGTTGTCCGGGCTGTTCAGGTTACTTCCCGTTTTCCTTCCGTGCACGGCGCCCCGGTTCATGTCGGCAATCCTTCCGGTATCGGAATTAAAGATTTGAGCCAGCCGGATTTTGGCGACCGGGTTACAGTGAAAGACGGAGAAGTTCCTATTTTCTGGGCCTGCGGCGTTACGCCCCAGGCCGTCGCGATGGAAGTGAAGCCGGACATTATGATTACTCATGCTCCCGGTTATATGTTTATTACCGATGTAAAAGATGAGCACTACAGTATTTTATAGAGGGAATAGGAAGCCGGCACGGCGGTTATGAATCCGAAGGGAGACGGGGCTCGGATTGTGTGCGCCGCCGGTTGTCCCGGCAATGCCATTCAGATAAGAGGGTCTAATCCTATTTATCCCAGTGATTTCAATTGGCATTTTAACAACAGCGGAGGGAAGGGATGGAATTGATTCAAACGGCAGCCATCGGGCCTACAACGGATGTGGAATTGCTTCCCTTTAGTGAAACGGCGGTTTTAGTTGAATTCGGCAAGGGAATTCATCCGGAAACGTATCGGAAAGTAAGGGCATTAGCGCAATACCTGGACAGGCATCCTTTTCCGGGAATGCGGGAATATATATCGGCCTATTCCAGCGTAACGGTATTATATGATCCGGTTCAGGTGAAGCAGGAGCAGGAGAGAATCCGGGACGACCAACCAGTTTACCAATTTGTAGCCTCTATGTTACAAGAAATGATCGACCATCTGGACTGTTCGACTCGAAAGCAGGTCAGAACAGTCCAGATACCGGTTTGCTACGGCGGTGAATTCGGCCCGGATCTGGAATATGTAGCAAGCTCTCATCAGCTTTTACCGGAAGAAGTGATTGAAATTCATTCCACGGGAAAATATTTGGTGTATATGATTGGGTTTGCTCCAGGATTTCCCTTTTTAGGCGGATTGGATGAAAGAATTGCCACGCCTCGTCGCTCTTCGCCCCGGCTGAAGATTCCGGTAGGATCGGTGGGGATCGCCGGAATGCAGACCGGGGTGTATCCGCTTGAAACGCCGGGAGGATGGCAGTTGATAGGCCGTACGCCCCTCGCTCTTTTCCGACCGGCTGAGAATCCGCCCAGCTTTTTGCGGGCAGGGGATATAATCCGGTTTTCTCCGATTTCTCCGGCTGAATATACAGCCTACAAGGAGGAGAGAACATGCAGATAAGCGTCCTCCGTCCGGGACTCCTGACAACCTTACAGGACTTGGGAAGATACGGATTTCAAAAATACGGAATTATTGTAAGCGGCGGCATGGATTTGTACTCCTTACGGATTGCCAATGTACTGGTTGGCAATGATGAAGCAGAGGCGGCATTGGAGATTACCCTGATGGGACCTTCCCTTATGCTGGAAAAAGGTACTCTTTTCGCTATCACGGGCGGGGATTTGTCGCCCAAAATTGATGGAATTCCCGTACCTACGTGGCGGCCTGTTTTTTTGCGGCAAGACAGTGAATTGCAATTCGGACCTTGTACAGCCGGATGCCGAAGTTATCTGGCTGTGGCAGGCGGGTATGGTTTTTCTCCGGTAATGGGGAGCAAAAGTACCTATCTGCGGGCGGCTATTGGAGGATTCCATGGCCGGGGACTGGAGAAAGGAGATATTTTGCCTTTAGGAAATCCGGGGAAAAAATCTCGTTTGTTGATTTGCCAATTGGAAAATAAAATGACGAAGCAGCCGTTCAGTACAACACCCTGGCAGGCAAAAGCGTCTTATATTACAAAACAGGATCGGATTCGGCAGGTACGGGTTACCCGGGGCAGGCACTTTGATTATTTTACAGAAGAAAGTCAATCCCGTTTCTTCCAAGAAGCATTTGAAATTACAAAAAACTCGGACAGAATGGGGTATCGCCTGTCAGGGCCGACTATGAAGCTGAAAGCTCCGCTGGAAATGGTTTCCGAAGGGATCGTACTAGGAACGGTTCAGGTACCGCCGGACGGAAATCCTATTGCTTTGGTGGCCGACAGGCATTCCGTAGGCGGCTACCCGAAGATCGCTCAGGTGATTATGGCGGATATTCCTGTTCTCGCCCAAATAAAGCCGGGTGAAAAAATTCAGCTGAGAGAAGTTTCTTTAGAAGAAGCAGAAAATATTTATTTAGAAAACGAGAAAATGATTCAAACGATAAAAACGGCAATCCATCTTCAAATAAGGGGTTGATGAAATTGTTTACATTGGCTGAAATAAAAGAAATTATTCAATTGGTTGACCAGGCTTCGCTTCAGTATTTTGAGCTGGAGCAATCGGGTTCGAGGATTATTCTTGATAAAGGGCAGAGGACAGAGCAGGCACAAACCGGGGAGAAAAGCGCAGCAGCTTCACCGGTTTCGGCTGCGAAGGAATCGGTTATCAAGGAAGAGCCGGATAAAGCAACTATTTTTCAGATCACCGCACCGATGGCCGGGACTTTTTATACCGCAGCCGAGCCGGGAGCGGAAGCTTTTGTAAAAGCAGGTCAAGAAGTTGCGGAGGGGACTGTTGTCTGCATTGTAGAATCGATGAAGCTGTTTACAGAAGTGGAGGCTGAGGTCAAAGGGAAAATTGTTGAAATCCTAGTAGAAAATGAAGCGACGGTCGGTTATGGGCAGCCTCTGTTTACCGTCAAGCGGATTTAACTTTTGCCTGTAAGGGGTCACAATATAGGGGGACAATAGGATGCTTAAAAAAATTTTAATTGCCAATCGTGGTGAAATTGCCGTTAGAATCATCCGCACCTGCCGTGAAATGGGAATCAGTACCGTTGCGGTATATTCCGAGCCGGACCGTCAGGGACTGCATGTAAAAATGGCGGATGAAGCATATTGCATCGGCCCCGCTCCGGCAAAAAACAGCTACTTAAATATTAGCAGTATTCTTAGTATCGCAATGGGAAGCGGCTGTGACGCTATACACCCCGGTTATGGATTTCTGGCCGAGAATGCGGGTTTTGCCAGGGCCTGCGCCGATTGCGGCATGACCTTTGTCGGGCCTGCGCCGGAGGCGATCGAGCGAATGGGGGCGAAAGCTGCAGCTCGTGCAACAATGAAGCAGGCCGGTGTTCCTACAGTTCCGGGAAGCGACGGGGTCCTTGGCAAGGCGGAAGATGCTTTGCCGGTGGCAGAGAGAATCGGTTATCCCGTAATTATTAAAGCAACTGCCGGCGGCGGCGGTAAGGGGATGAGGGTGGCTAATAGCCGGGAAGAATTGATTAAGGCGGTTCGTCAGGCCAGTAAAGAGGCGGAAACCGCCTTTGGCGATTCCGCCGTGTATATTGAAAAATATCTGCAGGCGCCCCGGCATGTGGAAATTCAGATTATGGCTGACAAACAAGGGAATGTGGTATATCTTGCGGAGCGGGATTGTTCGATTCAGCGCCGTCATCAAAAATTAATCGAAGAAGCGCCGTCACCTGCTTTAAATCCCAAACTGCGAAGCAAGATGGGTGAAGCGGCGGTTTTGGCAGCTAAGTCCGTACAGTATCATGGTGCCGGGACCGTGGAGTTTTTATTGGACCCGGCAGGTAACTTTTACTTCATGGAAATGAATACCCGGATACAGGTAGAACATCCGGTAACTGAATTGATTACTGGAATCGACTTAATTAGGGAGCAGATTGCAGTAGCGGATGGTCATTCTCTTTCCTTTGGCCAGCAGGATGTAAAAATTAACGGCTGGGCGCTGGAATGCAGGATTAATGCGGAAAATCCTGCTAAGAATTTTATGCCTTCGCCAGGAGTGATTACTGCTTATGTGCCCCCGGGAGGTTTTGGCGTGAGAATTGATAGTGCCGCTTACTCCGGTTATGAAATTTCCCCATTTTATGACTCTATGATCGCAAAGTTAATCGTGAAGGGAAAAGACAGACAGGACGCAATCTGCCGGATGAAACGGGCGCTCGGCGAATTTGTCATTCAGGGAATTGCCACAACCATTCCGTTTCACCGGAGTTTGCTGGAGCAGGAGCAATTTGTCCGGGGAATTTATAATACAGGATTTATGGAAAATGAATTTCCGTTTCAATCTCCGGCATAGGCGGCAGGAAGAGACCAATTGAAACATTCCTGACAAAAGGCAGGAATATCGGAAGGGGTATCTGTATGACCAGTAAATATGCACGACGGGTTAAGAATGCGAAACCATCGGCCATTCGGGAAATTATTAAGTTAACCCAGAAGCCGGAGGTTATTTCTTTTGCCGGGGGATTGCCGGCACCTGAGCTTTTTCCTATACAGGAAATGCAAGCAGTTTGCGATAGGGTGCTTAAAGAAAACGGTAGGCAGGCGCTGCAATATGGGACAACCGAAGGGTATATTCCCCTTAGACAATATATTGTCGATAAAATGAAAAAGCTTTCGATAGACTGCGGCATCGACAATATTGGGATTATTTCCGGTTCCCAGCAGGGATTGGATCTGACCGGCAAAGTATTTCTTGACGAAGGAGATGTAGTTCTTTGCGAAAGTCCAACGTATCCGTCGGCGGTTAACTCACTTCAGCCTTACTCCCCACGGTTTATAGAGGTAAGTATGGATGATCAGGGGATGGATATGCAGGAGCTTAAGCTGCTGCTGGAGGAGAATCCCCGAACGAAATTAATTTATACAATTCCCGATTTTCAAAATCCCAGCGGCAGGACGATGAGTTTGGAACGGCGAAAACAATTAATAGAATTGGCGAATCAGTTTAACGTAATTATTGTTGAGGACAGTCCCTATATTGATCTGCGTTTTCGCGGAGATTTTTTGCCGCCGCTAAAAGCTTTTGATACGGAGGGCCGTGTGGTGTACCAAGGGTCTTTTTCCAAAATCCTTGTTCCGGGGCTGCGGGTGGGCTGGCTTTGCGCTTCCCGAGAAATTTTAAGGAAATATACGATCTTTAAGCAAGGGGTGGATTTGCATACCAGTACCTTTGCCCAAATGCAAATCGCTAATTTTGTAGAGACATTTGATTTACCGGGTCATATCCATAAAGTGATCGAAGTTTATAAAAAACGCTGTGACGTGATGTGTAATAGTATAAAGCGGGAGTTCCCTGCGGGAATCACATACCGCCGGCCTGACGGCGGCCTTTTTATGTGGCTGGAACTGCCGGAAAGCATGAATGCGGCAGAAATTCTGCAAAGCTGTCTGGCAAACGATGTTGCATTTGTACCGGGGCATGCCTTTTTCCCTCGCGGCGGGCATTACAATACCTTGCGGTTAAACTTTGCAACGATGCCGGAAGAAAAAATAATGGAAGGAATTTCCCGGATGGGGAAGGTCCTGAAAGCGGTGTAGGAGGAAAAATGAAAATCATTGCCAGTGTTATGCCTAAATGGAGATTTGAAGCGGCAAATGTAGCCGCCCCGAATGGATGGGATATTCGTTTTATCAGCCCCAAGAAAGATGAAGAATTAATTGAGGCCTGTAAAGAGGCGGAATGTTTGTTGGTGCCCGCGGGGTTTCAAAATGTAACGGCCAATGTACTGCAGCACTGTCAACATTTAAAACTGGTGCAGACGGCGGGTGCCGGCTTCGACGGGGTGGATTATAAGGCGGCCAAAGCAGTAGGCATTCCTGTTGCCAATGTACCGGGACAGAATGCCCATTCGGTAGCGGAATATACGGTCGGACTCATGATCGCCCTGCAGAGGCAACTGTTCATTGCCGACAGGGAGACAAAAGCGGGACGGTACGTAAAAATTCGGCAAGAATTGTTTCAGCGGGGATTGACGGAGATAGCCGGGAGTTCAGTCGGTCTAATCGGTTTGGGAGCTATTGGCCAGAAAGTTGCCGTGATTTTAAGCTGTTTAGGGGCAGCGGTGAGCTATTATAGCCTTCCACGAAGTTCTTCTCAGGTGGAAGCATCCCTGCGGCTTGCTTATAAACCATTGGAACAATTATTGGCGGAAAGCGACATTGTCAGCCTGCATGTGCCATTGACCGACAAGACCCGGGGATTGATCGGTGAGAAGGAAATGCTTCGGATGAAGCCAACCGGACTTTTGGTGAATACGGCCCGGGGGGAAATTGTCGACCAGGCTGCCCTGGCTAAAGTCCTGGAGAAAGGGCGGATAGCCGGAGCAGCCGTTGATGTTTTGTATCCTGAGCCGCCGGAGGAGGATCATCCCCTGCTAACCCTTTCAGCCGCTGCCAATAACAGGCTTCTTGTTACACCCCATATTGCCGGGGTTACGGTACGCAGTTTCCGGTTGATGCTGACAAAAGCCCTGGAAAATATTGATCGGGTGTTACGAGGCGAGCATCCGGAGCACGTTGTCAATGGCTTGTAAGAGAATCGGCTATTTTGTTGGAAAAGGAAACAATATTATTTATGAAAAGTATATGTAGGTTCGCTATTATTTTTGTAGCTTTGTATCACGTACTCACGATTTTTATGCCGGTAAAAGTGCCGCTACTGCTCTTTTTGCTGACGGCTCTCCTCTTTTGTTCCGGGATTTGCCTGCAGGAAAGGGGATTCAGAAAAATTACCTTGTTCTTTTTATTGGCAGGCAGCGGGATTCTGGGTTATTACCGGCTTGCGCCGGAGGTATGGATGGAGTCCTTTGTTTCCATGACCAATGTGATTTCCATCATTGTTGTAATGCAATTTTTCACTCTTCCCATCGAACTCGGCGGATATGCGGGCAGCGTTGAATATTGGTTGAAGAAATCCTTTAAAAAGGAAAGTTCTCTGTATTTATTTGCTATGCTGGTGACCCATGCTTTTTCCAGCTTTCTGCTGTTCGGGACCGTTCCGGTTATGGTATCCTTGTTCAGCAAAGCGCTAAAGAATAATATTGCCGATCATAAACGGTTTTTAGCTACGGCAATTGTGCGGGGATACGCGCTGGTCTTGTTTTGGGCGCCGGGAGCGATTATCATGCTGCTTGTCTTGCAGGTGACTCAGGTTTCCTGGTTTGACCTGGTTGTTCCCGGTTTTTTGCTAAGCTTGATCGGGTTAGCAACGGCCTACGGGTTTGAGCATGTGACTCGGTTAAATAAAATCATTCCGGCAGCAGCGGGACGACCGGAGGACAGGCCGGAGGCTAAGTCGTTGGCCCATACCCAGGCCGTGCACATTCTACTAGTTGTTGTTGGACTTTTGTTGCTGGTAGCCTTGTTTGATGCCTTTTCCATCGGGTTCGGGACCGGAAAAATTTTACTGGCAGGATTGATTGTCGCCGGACTTTGGTTATTTTATTATCGTCGACACGCAAAAATGGGGAGTACGCTAGAGCAGTATTGGCGCGATGGTGTAATGAAGGCGGCTGATCTCTCCGTGTTCTTCATTTCTATGGGGTTATTCGCCGGAGCTGTTGATAAAAGTGGAATTCTTATGCAAATTCAGCCGATTTTGCAGCAGGGAGTTAATCAACTTGGTTCTTTTTCCATTATCGCAGTGCCGCTTCTGTTTATATTTTTAGCGATGGCGGGCATACATCCCCTGATTCTGGCTGTTATTTTTGGCAAGATACTAACAGGTTTGTCATTACCTTTGCCGCTGGTATCCATCGCCTTGCTGCTAGTCCTTGCTAGTGCCGTATCTTTTGTCGTTTCCCCTTTTGCTGGGATGGTGCTAATGACGGCTAAGTTTCTAGAGGTCAAACCTATGGAAGTGGCAGTAAAATGGAATGCGGGGTTTTGTGCTCTTTTTTTAGCCGAGGGAATCCTCTTTGCATACTTTTGGCACTAACGTTTTGTGGGTGATTCATTGTTATTTTGTAAGCAGCAAAAGATATACTGCGAAATTAAAAAGAAGAACAAGCCGATGTTGTCGCTTGTTCTTCTTTTTAATGGTGCGCCCTGGCATGGGCGCAGTCTATAATTACTGTTAAGAGGAAAAGTTTGGATAAAAGTATAGCAGCGGTCGGAGCGTTAGCCCCTATATACGAAGAAGCGGTTGCACCGGCATTTTAAAATTTAAAATACTAGTGCAACCGCCCCTCTTGAATGATTCCCTCAATACAACGTAATAAACAACTTTTCATGAAGCTGCGGCGAAGGCAATGGCGGGAAGATCATTACTGCATTAACCCGATATAGACATCCATATCGATATCGTCAACGGCAAAGGTGACTACGACCACTTTCGCTACGGCAAGCAGTACTTGTCCGTCTTTGCCAATCAGTATAGTCGGTGGTGAAATATCAAGTCCGCTAATCTCCGCCTGACTGAAAAAGGTACAGGCATTAGCACACACCATATTTCCCAGCTCGGAAATGGCACTTTGGGCCAAACTGTTAAATTCGGTAATTTCCATGCCGCCCATCATTTTTCCGGCAACTTTTTTTGCCCCGTCGAGGCTCATGCCGATTAAGATGGACCCCTTCAACGGGCCGACAACGCTGATGTTAATTAATACGCCTTTATTCAGCAGTGTGTTGCCGGATAAGGACAGCCCTTTTCTCTCAATTTTGGCAAATCCCAGCTGGGGAATAATATTGGCGAAGGCATCCAATATGGGATTGATCATTTTTACATCCATAGTACCGACTCCTTCTGGAATCCGATTCCCAGATAGATGGGTCCAAAGTTTGTAGCCCCATGGATACTTTGAATTTGCAAAGTCGGGCTGACCACTTCTGTTGGTGCACCGTAAAATACGTTGGGCGGTGCCACCCTGAGACCCAGGGCCTTTTCTTTTTTGTTCAGCATGGAACAGGCCACTCCGGCGACTATATTGGCAAATTCAGCTCCCAGAGCCAGTACTTCATCTAAATTTTTTGCCTCCCGCCGGAGAATGACCTGAGCCATTTTTTTGGCAGTATCCACCGAAAGATCCAAAATCATTGATCCTGAGTAGCGTCCAATAATCCCGATTACCACGGCAATTCCCTGAGAAGTGAACCGGGTCTCCTGGGGTGATTCATCAACAAAAGAGGCAGTCGCTTTGGTCATGCGGGTTACATTTTGCGCTAGGGCTTCTTTAAAAGCAGCGATGCCAAACGTAGTTAAGCTCTCAAATAAGGAATCCGGAGCGAGAACATTAGTCAATATCCGCCTGAGGACATCGGCATCCACCGGTTTTTGTATATAACCGACAATCCCAATTCGTTTTGCTTCTGTTTCCGTTTCTTCATCTTTCATGGAACTAACCAATACGATTTTCGCTGCCGGATCGTGCAGAAGCAGGGCCTTACTGCACTCAAAACCATCAGCGCCGGGCATTGCGATATCCATAGTTACAATATCAGGTTTACAGTTCGGGTATGTTTCCAGCATCGTTTCCAGAGATTCGGCTTCCCCGACAACTTCGCAGCCATTTTCCTGTAATGTTTCAGCGAGAAGTGTGCGAGAAAAGGGAGAGTCGTCGACGATCATTACCTTAATAAGCCCCATTCGCTATTTTCCCCCATCCCAAAATTAATTGTTCTATTATATATATTAGCAGCGGTGTTTACATTTTCCTGCAAAAAAACAATTGTTTTTCAAAAACCCTATTTCTTTGTTTCTGCTTTCAGGGAAAATACTCTGCCGCGCAGCCATTTGTGGCCGCCGCGGCTGCGGGGAATCCGGTTACACAATTCTTCCCGAATTTTTTCCACCATGTCTCGCCGTATTTTAATATAATTCGTCAAGGCCTGCCGCTCCGCTTCATTGGACAGCCATTCCTCCGGAATTTCCCCTACCAGGCCTTCGATTTGCTCATCCCTGAGCCGGGATACTTTTTCCCGATAGGGACGAAAATCCAGCGGAGTCAGATATTTTTTGAGCAATAAACTAAAGAAATAACCATAGTAGACGTTGCAACTGCTGCGCAGCCTGGCAAGAGATTCAATTGTCCAATTGCCGGAGCGGAACAAATGGGAGTTATCAATGGCATATAGTTTATATCCGGCGGGTTCTTGGCGCAGCAGGAGGTTTTTCCGGTTATAGGTGCGATCCTTATTATGAAACATATGGTCAAATAAAATGATGCCGGCCATGTCGCTGATATTGATAACCTGATTTAGATTATGCTTTTCTACATAACGGCAATTATTCAAATATTTACTGGCAAAGTGAATTCCCGGTTTTGCCCCTGCTTCCGGCAGGCAGGAATTTTTTTGCAGGAGGTCTTCCGTAATTTGAATAATGCCGCCCGGGGGAAAGCATAAGCCCAGCAGCTCGCCGATCTTTGCTGCCAGGAGCTCGCTGGCCAATACTTTAGTGCCTAAGCGGTTGTGCTGCATTTTAACGACATAAACATTTCCGTCATTTCCGCGGAAGAACTGGGGCGTTGTCACTCCCACCCCTACATTTTTCAAATATTCTACAGCCGTGAGCATGCTATCCTCTCCTTCAACTGCCAGGACTAAAAAGACCCGGTAAGGAATACTTACACGGGCCTTTCGCACTGCCTGCTTGTGAATAAGACGCGGGGAAAACACAGGAACTATCAGCCTGAGTTAACTGGGGGTGGTCGTGGATGAAGCTACGGAAGTGATTGCTTCCAGGTTGACGACTACCGTACTGATATCATCGTCGGAAATGGAAGTGCTGGTGCCTGGTCCGAATATATCCTCAACTGTCAATATCGCCAGCTCATCGTCAATAACGCCGAGGATTCCTTCAAACAAAAAGCCGCCAAGGGTGGTTATGGTTACCAGGTCTCCCAGCATCCGTTTCAGCTGGCAGATTAACAAGTGGCTTTCCTGACGTCCGGGAGGGGGTTGAATTCTATTTGGAGGCGGGAACGGCGGTCCTGGCGGGTCAATTGGATCACTGCTGATGGCAGTGCCTTTGCCGACGATAGTCCAAAGATCGACCCGGAGAAATTCAGTCGTTCTCAGTTCTCCCCCCGGAGTAAGAATTTCCACATCGGTTGTTTCTGCCGTGACGGCCGGGCCAAGAGCTGCGATACGGCAGTCTTCGATTCTTTGCAAACGGCCGAAATAGATAAACCCGTCGACGCCAAATAATAATACATCCGTATTGAGCTCGCGCTGCAGTTCTCTAATCAGGGCTTCATTGCGCAGTTCTTTAAAAATACCCATATGAATATATACCTCCTTATTGAGATAAGATAGATTATTTGTGGCTTACTATAACGTATGTAGAAGGCGGCAATAGTGTTACTTATCCCGGATGCATTTCGTAGACTTTGACAGCGATCTTTTATTTGGTTATGCTGCGCAGGTTTTTGTTGTACCAATCAACAGTCAAAGCCAGCCCCTGATGTAAACTGGTCTTAGGGGTGAAGCCGAATTTCTCTGCCGCCCGGGTTGTGTCAAGAGCCCGGCGGGGCTGGCCGTTTGGTTTAGCGGTATCCCAGCATATTTTACCAGTAAAGCCGGTAGCATGGCTGATCAACGCGGCTAATTCTTTTATAGGAACTTCGCGGCCGGTTCCCAGATTTACCGGCGCGCTGTCGTTATAATGTTCGGCGGCAAGGAGGATTCCTTCGGCAGCATCGCCGGCAAAAAGGAATTCCCGGGATGCGCTGCCGTCGCCCCACAGGGTAATCCTATCTTGCCGCCGGTCGATGGCAGCGCAGCATTTTTTGATAAGTGCCGGTATAACATGAGAAGAGTCCAGATTGAAATTATCGCCTGGGCCATACAGATTGGCAGGCAATAGAAAAATGGAGTTAAAACCGTATTGCTGCCGGTAGGCTTGGCTTTGCACCAGCATCATTTTTTTTGCCAGACCGTAGGGAGCATTTGTTTCCTCCGGATATCCGTTCCAGATATCGGTTTCATGAAAGGGAACCGGGCAGTACTTGGGATAAGAGCACACCGTTCCAATAGCCACGAACTTTTCTACGGCATAACGGCGGGCATATTCAATAAGCTGGGCTCCCATTACCAGGTTATCATAGAAATATTTGCCGGGATTTTTTTGATTTGCTCCTATCCCGCCAACGACGGCAGCCAAGTGAATCACTATATCCGGCTGGCAGTCTTCGTACATTTGGCGGACTTGATGAGCCTGGGTCAAATCGTAATTTTGGCTGCGGGGGACGAAAATATTGGCGGCACCGCGCTCAGCCAGCTGTTTTACGACATAGGTACCCAGGAACCCGGCGCCGCCGGTAACGGCAATCCGGCGCTTCGCAAAAAAGTCGCTCATGTGCTTATCCTCCCGACAAGAACCGCTTTCGCCTGTTTAAAATCTTCTTCCACCATGAGACTCACCAGTTCAGCGAAGGAAACAGTCGGCCGCCAGCCAATTTTCCGGGTGGCTTTGCTGCAATCCGCCAGCAGCAGGCTGACTTCGGTTGGCCGAAATAAGCGGGAATCAACTCGAACCAGCACTTCCCCGGTAGCTGCATTGACGCCCGTTTCCTCCAGTCCGCTGCCGATCCACTTGATATTAATGCCCACATTTTCAAAAGCCAAAGTAGCAAATTCCCGGACGGTATGGCATTCACCGGTGCCAATGACACAATCAGTTGGTTCATCCTGCTGCAGTAAAAGCCATATGGCCTGAACATAGTCACCGGCATAGCCCCAGTCCCGCTTGGCATCTAAATTTCCCAAGTAGAGCGTTTTCTGCAGTCCAAGGGTAATCCTGACAACGCCCTGCGTAATTTTTCTGGTCACGAAAGTTTCGCCCCGCAGGGGAGATTCGTGGTTGAACAGGATTCCATTACAGGCAAAGATCTGATAGGCTTCCCGGTAGTTAATCGTAATCCAGTAGGCGAACAGTTTGGCGACTGCGTAGGGACTTCGTGGGTAAAAGGGGGTTGTTTCGCATTGGGGAACCATTTGAGAATCGCCGAATAATTCGCTGGTCGAAGCTTGATAAAATCTTGTTTTTTTCGTGAGTCCAAGCATTCGGATTGCTTCCAGCAAACGTAGTGTGCCTATTGCATTTGTATTGGCTGTGTATTCCGGCGTTGCAAAGGATACTTTGACATGGCTTTGCGCCCCTAAATTATAGATCTCATCCGGTTCTACCTCCGCTACAATCCGGGTAATATTCGCTGAATCGGTGAGATCGCCGTCGTGCAGGAGCAGTCCATCTTCGCCCGGAGCGGCAGGCCGCAAGTGAGCGATGCGTTCGGTGTTGTCGGTGGAAGCATAGCGCTTTAGTCCGTGAACCCGGTAGCCTTTTTTCAGTAGTAAATCGGCAAGATATGCACCGTCCTGACCGGTAATTCCGGTGATCAGAGCCGTTTTCATCTTAGGCAGATACCTCCTGTATGTTTAGGATCGTGGCTGTGCGCCAAGTGTCATGCGCCATGCGCTAAAAAAATCCATATAAGTCGAAAGTGACACCGCCCTTAACCGGGTGTTTGCCAACGCTCCGCCGCCACAGCTTAACCTCCGCTTATGGCAAACACCCGACTAAGGCCTCCCCGTCATTTATCTTCTAAGTGCTAAGTGCCAAGTGCCAAGTGCCATGCGCCATGAGCCATGAGCCATGCGCCATGCGCCATGCGCCATGCGCCATGCGCTAAAAACGAATCTCTGTCGCATTATCCCGAATGGTATGAAACAGCAGCTGCTGATACTGGGCCATGGTTTCCGGCGTGACGGCATAGTCCGTTTCCGCATAACGGGATAGAACAAGTCCCAGCGTCTGCCACGTTTCCTGATTAGGCCGGGGTGTATGACCTACATGACAGGCAAGCGGGGACGACAGCAATTTAGCCGGTACATCGTTGGCGATGGCCAGCAGCAGCGCCCAATAGTCCCACCAGGGCAGGCCGAGACAAAAGCTTTCCATCGGGTAATCCGGGAGGACATGTTTATCAAAGAATAAATAATCAAACGCGCCGCTATGAACGGTGCTTTCAGTTGAGTCCGGGGCGGAAATATCATAGCGGGAGCCGAATATAATCGAACCGGCCGCTTCTTTTTGCAGTAAAGTGGCAAGATGGTTGTTCCGAAGAATCAGATCCGATTTTATAATTCCGCCGATATCCGCTGACTGCTCCTGGCAGCAATGGAGCAGATCGCGAAAATAGATATAACGCTGCCCGTAGCGTTCTCTCGCATCCCGGAAGGCAGTGACAAAGTCTACGTTCGGAAAGTGAGGCCGGAGAGCAGCAATATCTTCCCGGGAGTTTAGGGCAATAACACGGAATCCGGCTTGCTGCCAGCTTTTAATGGCGATCTGCTGGTTGGCGATATTGTCAGGCGACAGTGTGGTAACAAGCGGGATGGCTGCAACTGCTGTTTGCGGAACCGAGCGGGAGCGACCATCAATTTGCTGCAGGAAAAAAGAGCAGAGTTGTCCGGCAAGTTTTAGAGCTGCGGTCTGCGCTTCCTGCTTTGCCTGCTGCTCCGCCGCGTCATTGCCGCCGGGATGACAAGCTGGCAGCAGGGCCGAAATCTTTTTCGCCAGATCTTCGGGACTGCTTTTTTGGAAAACGGTTCCATATTGATGTTCCAAATGAGCGTCAATGTCACTTACGATAATGGGTTTGCCGAGACTCCGGCATTCCAGCACAATCTGGCCCAAGCCCTCGAACAGGGAAGGCTGAACAACGAACAGGCACTGGCGGATGAGCTGAATTTGATCTTCCCGGGGAATCATTCCCAGGATCGTAACTTGATCGCTGATCTTTAAATCGGCAATTGCCGACTGCAGTTCACCGAAATAGGCGGGAGCCCGGTAATCTTCCGTCGGGCCGGTGCAAACGAGCGGAATGTTTTGTCCCCGCTGTTTTAAAAGCTGGATGGCACGAAATAAGGTCAAATGATTTTTATGCAGCCAGAATTGGTTGGAGCATAAAATAAACCGTTCCGGCAGGCTATATTTCCCCCGTACCTGGTTCGGGTCTGGAAGGTACCAGTTTTCATCGGGGTAAGATACCGGCGTAAACACGACTGCTTCGGCGGTGGATTGGGGATAAAATTTCCGGAAATCTGCAGCGGCGGCCTGGGTGCTGAACATGATCAGCCGCGATTGCTCGGCTATTTTTTTGAATTGGGATTCCCGGAACTGATATTCGTAATTGGAGAAAAACTCCGGTAAATACCGGTGCTGAAAATCAGGAATCCAGGACATGGCTTTAGCTGTCACTAAAGTGTCGCTGTTGACAGGAAAATAGAAATCAACCAGGGAAAAAACTTCCTCCCAGGACTGACAGTGAATAGAAGGGGATCCCAACTTTTTATTCAGTAATTCCGGGTTCGGTCCGACAAACATAATTCCGTCAAACAGGTGGGCAAAGGGCTGGTAAAATTCAAAATCAGACTGGGTTTTGTCGGTAACCACCAGGTAGAGTTGAGGCCGGTCTTCTTTTGGCAGGGTACATAAACACTGGACAAGGGCTCTTATATGGGAAACGCCGCCATACCAATGCTTGCCGCCGGTCAGCTGAATTCCGATGCGGGTATCTGCAATCATCCAAGTTTCCTTCTTTCGGGCTATTTCGTAGCCATAAGTTTCAGGAGGCTTTCCCAGAGCTTGCTGCAGCCCCTTGCGTACCGATTCAATGTAGGCACCGGGGCTGTAACGCTCACGGATTACTTCCAGTGAACGGATGCTTTGTTTGCGTATCCAGTCAGCAGGCATCCGGGAGAATCGGTCAACGGTTTCCGCAATACAGTCGATACTGCAGTTCTCGAGAAATTGCCCCTCGTCCTCATTGATGCCGCATTCTTTGCTCAGTAAGGGAATGAGACCGAAGGACATGGCGGTCAGCGCGCTGCCGGAAATTCCCTCCGAACAGGAAGGTAGAATCATGTAACTGCAGTGCCGGACTATTTCCCTGAAGATCGGTCCCGAGGTGTCTAAAAAACCAATGGGCTTAATGTTGTGGCAGTGAAATAACTCCTGCCGGTATAAGGTGCAAAAGTCCGGCTCACGCTCAAACAAGCTGCACACATACAAAGTGGTCTGGGGGCTGCAGGGAAAAACCTCCAGCAAAAGATCCAGCCCTTTTAAAACTTGGGGCTGACTGGCCAGAAATAAAAAATTGCGGGGCGATTTTAAGGAAAAATCGAGATCGGGTACAATGATACAGCCATTGTTTTTAAGCAAGGATACTTTTGTTTTTTCTACATTTTCAAAGGTTTCCAGGGTATGCTGATTGCCCATCAGCAGCAGGTGATCGAAGTCGTTGGGATGAGGGTACTCGTATTCCTGTTTTGTCTGTGTTTTTAGTTTCACACCGCACCGCTCAAAGAGGGCAGCCTGACGGAGTTTTTCCTGCCGGTACTGCCACTGAGGGGAAGAGCCGGTGGCATACAGAAGCTCACGGCAGTCCGGCCGGAGGCGGGATTCATATATCTGCCGGTTGTGCGGGGAGATATCGACGACCAAATCATATTCCTTAGTAAAGTCAATCCGGGCTGCAAACCAGTCGATGACGTCCACGTTATAACCCCATTCGCCGATTAGACCGGCAAGAGCAGAAACCTGCCAGAGGTTTTGATGCCAGGGACGGCTTGGAACCGGCTGCCGGAAAGGACCGGTGATATACTTCAGCAAACAATTTTTAAAATATCCGGTCTTATTTACATTTTCCACAATAATATCACTCATATAAATCCTCCGCCGGCAGGCTTAAAACCAGATATCACTGGCGTCGTTATTAATCTTTTGAGCCAGAGTATGCAGATATTTCAGCATCGTATCGTTCGTCAGAGCAAAGGGACAAGGCACATAATTCGCCAGCACCGTCCCCAGCGTAAGCCAACTCTCTTTCGTCCAGGCCGTTTGGTGGGAAACATGAACAGCAGCGGGAGTAATCAGCCGCTTTACCGGCCAGCGTCTCTTTAGCGGCATCAGGGCAGCCCAGTAGTCCCACCAGGGAAGGCCAAGACAAAAGGCTTCCTGGGGAAAAGATTGCAGCAGATCCTGACTGAAGAAAAAGCAGTCAAAGCCGAGAGGATACCATTTCCCTTCCCGGGATTCAGGGGTGGGTACGTCAATCCGTGATGTGAAGAGAACGGTTTTATCTGACTGAACAGCGATAAAATCCAACAGCTTGGGCTCAAGGAGATAAATGTCCGAATTAATAATGCCGCTGATTTTTGTCTGAGTGCGGGCTAAACAAGCGAGAAGATCATCGAAATAGATATAGGGATGCTGAAACTGGCGGCGGGCATCCCGGGCTGCTACGCGAAATTCTACATCCGGGAAAGCGGACTGCAATTGTTCGATTTCTTCCTGCGGATTGAGGGAGATGACTTGAAAGCCTGCGGCAAGCCAGGTAGACAGTGCAGCCTGCTGCAGTGCTTGATTGCGGGGCGCAATAGAGGTGGCTACATATATCCGGTTCGGCAGCAGAATCTCCACGCGGCCCAGTTTTTTGAGCCGTATTTTTTTGCCGGAATCGGCTGGCGGAAGCTGTGGGTGAGAAATGCTTGGCGGACTTTCCGCGGACAGCAGTTGGAACAGGGTATTTTCAAAAGAAGGCTGGGCCGCCGGTCCGTTGAACAAAGTGTCCATCGCCTTTTTCTTGATTTTTTGGGAAACCCGCCAGCGAAGCTGGCTGTCTCCGGCGAGACGGACAGCCCAGGCGATATACTCTTCCTCATTGGCGCCGATTCCTTCGCTGATACCCAGGGCTCGCAGCATACCGGCGCCCCAGCGGCTTCGCGACAGTTCCCCTTCCTGGGTGACAACCGGCAGCCCCAGAAACAGGGCTTCCAGATTAGTGGTCCAGCCGCCGTAAGGATACGTATCCAACTGAACATCGGCTATCGACAGCAGTCCCAGCACATTGCGGTAGTTCCCCAACGCGGGTAGGATTAACAGCCGTTTGCCTACACCTGCTTCGTCAGCCAGGGTTCGCAGCCGTTTGGCCATTTTGGCATCAATGCCGTCCCTGGTAGTGTATGGTTTCAGCAATATCCAGGCATTGGGCGCCTGTTTAAGAATTTCCACATAAACCTCATCCCGCTCCGGGCGCTGCTTAATGCCGTTGGCGCAGGAGATAAAGAGGACCGCATCGTCGGGAATGCCTAATTCCACCCGGGAGGTAGCGGCGGCGGGACTGTCGGGCAAATATTGGGCGGCACCCAGATTCGGCAGCCGAATCAATTTTTCCCGATACTGGGACTGGGCGTCGGGGTGTTCGAAGTCCCCGCTGATATAGTAATCGATTGTCGGCAGTCCGGTAGTCGTGCCATGGCCGACCATGGCACATTGGATCGGTGCCATTTTCAGTCCGGCCAGTATATAAGTTACAACATCCATACCGATGTCGGTAAAAATGAGAATATCCAGCTTGCTGTTGATAACGCTGTTGATAATGGCCGAAAAATTTTGCAGATTCGTGAACTGTTCAAAGTGCTCGCTGTTTTTTGCATACATGTCGGTAAATTCATCTTTGTATTCACCCAGGGCATAGACGAATACTTCAAAACGGCTGCGGTCGTGATAAAGAATGCGGTTGATCATGTAGTAACTGACGGCCTGGCGGAAAAAGTTCCGGGAGATGTAGCCGACTCTTATTTTTTCGCCGGGATGAATAGTGCGGGACACCATCTTCGGCAGCTGGGGGCAAAAACGGTGGATGGTTGTTGAAATGGTATCGCCGAAGGCGGACAATGCGGTCAGATTATTGCCGCCGATATAGGAGGCCCGCCAGAAACCAGTCATGACCTCCTGGACTAACGTGACAAAATAAGCTTGAGATACAATCTCCGGATGGCTTGTTATGGCCCGGCAGATTTCCGGAACGTAACGCACCAAGCGGTCGCGGTGTTTCATGGTGCCGCTGAAATAAGGAATATATATCATCCAGCGCAGCAGAATAGTTTTGCATAAAAAGGGCAGGTTTGACGCGAAAAGCTCCATACTGTCGATATTAAAATCATCTGCATCTGCCGGGTAATACATGCTGGCAACAAGAAGGCCGGGGTAGCCGAACTTCTTCCAGCCGGCAGGCTGGAAGGGGAGGGAGGCTGGTTGTCGGTTCAGCATATGAAGCGGGGAAAACAGGTTTAAAAATACCTGCGGCCATAATTCCAGCATGATCTGCTGGTAGTTTTCCGGCAGCTCAGATAGAGAAAGGCAGTTCGGGTGCAGCAAATGTTCCCGCAGTTTTTCCCTGAGTCTCAGGCAGACGCAAACCGCAGCGGCCTGCTCTTCCTGGGGCAGGGCGGGATAGCGTTCCGGCAGTTTCCGCCAGGTGCGCCACTTGCCGATTAATTCCCAGAGAATGAGGCTGCTTTCAGGCGGCACATGGGATAAAAAATAACACATAGACAGATCGATGGTAATGTGCCTTTCCGTTTCACTTTGAAAGGGGTGGTTCTGACATAGTTCCTCGAATTTTTGCCATACCGGCTGCCAGCCGCCGACGGCGGCTGCCTCGACCAGCTGAGCCAGATTGTATTGCTGAAACAGCTGCTGCCAGGAAGATTCTGCATCGGTGGTTGATTCCATCAGCTATTCACCTCGGGTCTGATATCGGATTATCCTATTCCGAATCAGGGAAAGATGTGAAAGAATCCACCCGCAACTGCGGGTGGATTCTTTGCTATATCGCTGTTCATCTTTCAAAGCTGTCATTGCGAGCGATAGCGAAGCAATCTTTCTATTGCAGATTGTCTTCTCCAGCGTTGAGAGCGCCCACGGCTAGCGCCTCGCGATGATAGTTAAGTGGGTGAAGCCATTGTATTTTTTAGAGCGAAAAAAGTCCCAGCCCTGCGGTAGGGCCTTAATCTTGTTATGGAGTAAAAGAACCGAATTTCGGGATAAAATCAACGCTCTTAACATCAGTTCCAGCAATTTGAGCGCCAGTGTTATTCGCCTGTATTGCACCGGGATAGAGGCCAGCCACCATGTTAGTGATCAAGATTTCAAATTCACTGGATCCACTGAGGGAAATGTTTCTAAACTCATTGGCACTGAACGCATTTATCGGTAATGGTTGATTAAATATTTCAGTAAACGGGCTGGTATCCAGGCTGAAAGCCCTAACCCGTACTGTCTGAGGAGTGCGATTATTGTTCAGAACTTTAATAGTTAAAGTTTCGGAATTTGGTACGACGAATATCGGGCCGGAAGTTACATCCGCTGTAGTATGGAGGACGGCATTTTCGAGGAAGCGAACTTCGTTCTTAATCTCATTGAGACCGAAGGTAGGGCTGTTGACGCTGTTGTTGATAGCAATGACTTCGTTGAAGAGATTGCGTAAGCCGAAGGTGCTGTTGTTAACGGTATTGTTAATAAGGGTCACTTGGTTTTCAACGAAGCGAACCTCGTTCTTAATCTCATTGAGGCCGAAAGACGGGCTGTTGACGCTGTTGTTAATAAGGATCACTTCATTTTCGACAAATCGTATTTCGTTCTTTACTTCGTTTAAACCAATTAACGGATTGTTAAGAATATTGTTGATGTCAACGGCTTCATCGGCAATTTGATTTAGTATGTTATTAATAAAAATAACTTCATTCCTGATGAAGATTACGGAATTTTCGACAAAACTAACTTCGTTTTTGATTTCATTCAGGCCAATTAGCGGGCTATTAATCGTATTGTTAATGAGAACAATTTCATTTTCGATGAACTTTATTTCGTTTTTTATTTCGTTGAGACCAAAAATAGGACTGTTAACAGCAGTATTAATCTGTTGGACTTCATTCTCAACAAATCGGACTTCGCATTTAATTTCTTTCAGACCAAAGCACTTGTCGGTCAGCAGTTTTTCGATTTCCCGGGTTTCACATTTAATTTCTTTCAGGCCAAAGCACTTGTCGGTCAGCAGTTTTTCGATTTTTCGGATGTCGTCCAGGAGAATGCAGGTAAATGTTTGGAGCTGACGCCTGGTACCGGGAGATACCCTCAGACATTTTGCAACTTCTTCCGCCGTTAGTTTCAATTGCTTAACACAAGCGGCGATGCGTTGAATATCCCGATCGTGGAGGTGGTTGGCGGCGTGACACTCCTGATGCTTCGGACAAGTATTGCATTCATCCCATTCGTGGTGATGCTCATCGCAGACGCATTCACAAGGATCTTGTTTTTTGGGGGGACACTCGTGGTGGTGTTCGTCGCATTCACAAGGATGTTGTTTTTTCCATAGAGGACAATCGTTGTGCTTTGGGCAGGTAGGGCATTCGTCGTACTCGTGGTGATGCTCATCGCAGACGCATTCACAAGGATCCTGTTTTTGGGGGGGACACTCGTGGTGATGTTCATCGCATTCATAAGGATGTTGTTTTTTCCATAGAGGACATTCATTGTGCTTTGGGCAAGTATAGCACTTAAGGAAATCTCCGTTATTCGCCTGAGCCCGACGGTATTGCTCGCAGTTTTTCTTATCCGTTTCATTGACAGGGGCTGTATATTTGGTTTTATCTATAGGGCGGTCCACCTTATCACCTGCTTTATAATTTAGTCATGATATAATATGTAGTTTTAGCGTAAAGCGTGAGGCGGTGAGAAAGAAAATACCGCTGACGCGGTTTTGGGGAGGACTGATATCCGGTTATGGTTAAACTGTCGGCCGGTCCTTTACGAGTATACTAACGGGGGTAATACATTGAAGGAGTGGGTAAGCCCTGCGCCTTTTCCTAAGAATGACGTAAGCCGAGCTGATTTTGTACTCAAAATGGTACAGTTCTACCAGCTTTACGAAGGATAAGTGAATAAAAATGGTACATAAATGAAAAAGTTATCAGGGAACAAAGTAGTAGCAATGCCTGTTTTACTTGATTTTTAAAATTAGAAAATGTTGGCATACAATATGCTTATATTAGTACATGGCATGAGATGATATCCCATAATATAAATTAATATTCCAATCATTGTGTAAATTAATGATATATATGGAAGGAATGTACAGATTTCCCGAGAAGGATATCTTGTGGAAGCAGGAGGTGGTTTCGTGCAAAGAGCAGCAAAAAGGGTGGAGCAAAGTTATGAACTTGCTCAAAAAAACTTGAAGCAGATATTTGATAATCTGCCAGATGCGATCTTTGTAACGGATAAGTACGGCAATGTACTGCTCTCGAATTCAACGACGGCTTTGACCCTCGATATGTCATTAGATCGATTGCTAAAATCGAATATGGGAGATTTGGTAAAGAAAGGTTTCTATAGTAATTCATATGCGTTGGAGGCTGCAGAAAGGAAATGCGTTCGGAGCGGAGTGCTAAGAACGAAGCTTAATTTTGTTCAGTATTCAAGCAGTACGCCAATAATCGATGATACCGGAGAAGTAATTTTGGTTGTAACTCACGCCAGACCTTATCATAAGCACGGAGTTTATGTTAGCCTTGAAGAAAAGGAAGAAAATAGTTGTCGCAGGCGAGAGATGGAGTATTTAAGAAGTTGTGTTCTAGAGACCGAAACGATTGTGGCTGAAAGCAAGAAAATGAAGCAGGTATTATTAAAGGCCCATAATGTGGCGCAGGTTGACAGTACAGTCTTACTCACTGGGGAATCGGGAACGGGAAAAGAAATTTTAGCTAAATATATACATCGGCATAGTAAACGATCGGGCGAGGCCTTTATTGCAGTTAATTGTGCCAATTTGCCGGAACAGCTTGTTGAATCGGAATTGTTCGGATATGAAAGAGGGGCTTTTACGGGGGCGAATACGGAAGGAAAGGCGGGATTATTTGAAGCCGCCGATCATGGCACCTTGTTTTTGGATGAAATTGCCGAGCTTCCTTTTTCACTGCAAGCAAAATTGCTTAGAGTGTTAGAAACGTGCGAAGTTCGGCGAATCGGAAGCAATATCGATCGGAAGATGGATTTTAGACTCATCACAGCAACGAATAAAGACTTAAAAAAGATGGTGGATGCGGGACAGTTTCGAAGTGATTTGTATTATCGTCTTAACGTTATACCTGTAGCGATACCACCGCTGCGGGAGAGGCCGGAAGATGTTCTGGTGCTGGCATTAAAGTTTTTAGACAGTTTTAATAAAAAGTATGGGTTGGAAGTTGAATTTAGTTCTGAGACCTTTGAAGCCCTTCAGAGTTATAAATGGCCGGGAAACGTGCGCGAGCTAAGAAGCTTTGTCGAACGAAAGGTGATCAGCAGTTTGCAAGTGGGTCAGGCCTCTTTATTGACACTTGATGCCATTGAAAAAGAAAATGGAAACCAGTGCAATATTTTTAACCTGTTGGGATTAAATGGAACCCTAAGAGAAGTTTTAAAAGCGGTTGAAAGAAAATATATCGAGTACATAGTAAAAGAATGTGATGGGAAAATTGGAAAGGCGGCTGAACGCCTAGGCATTTACCGTACGGTTCTGTACCGGAAATTGAAAGAAATAAATGAAAAAACGCTATGAAAAACTACTGAATTAAAAGAGGAGTGCATTGTAACGGCACCTCCTCTTTTATTACTAAGGAGCAACGTCAATGTACCTAAAAAGGTATATTGACGTTTTTTCTTTCAATATAAATTGAAAAAAATGGTACATAAAGCCAACGATACATATGGCACAAAGTAGTTGCAACCGTTGATATTATTGAACTTTCCGAATTAATAATTTATTGGCACGCATTATGCAATATATTGCAGTGTAACAATAATTCAAATAAAAAGGAGTGCATTAAGTATGTCAAAAGTGATAACCGCTGACCAAGCTGCCGCGCTGATTAAAGACAATATGACAATGGCGACTACCGGTTTTGGACTTGCCGGCTGGGCCGAGGAAATCGCGGAAGCTCTCGAAAAAAGATTTACTACAACCGGATCGCCGAGAAATCTAACGTATGTGCAAGCTTCCGCCACCGGTGATTGGAAAGATCGCGGTACGGTTCGAATCGGCTATGAGGGCTTAATCAAACGATGGATCGGTGCTCATATCGGATCGTCGGCAACGATGTCAAAGCTGGTATCTGAGAGCAAGATTGAAGGTTATTGTCTGCCGCAAGGTGTACTTGTTCAGCTTTACCGGGAAACAGCCGCAAAAAGGCCCGGCTTGCTTACCAAGGTGGGGATGGGCACATTTGTTGATCCGCGTCTGGATGGCGGCAAAATGAACGCCAAGACAACGGAGGATATTGTTAAGGTAGTAGAATTCGCTGGCGACGAGTGGCTTTATTACAAGACCATACCGATTGATATAGCATTTATGCGGGCAACTACCGGCGATGAAAATGGCAATCTTACTACCGAAAAAGAGTCTGTTATGCTGGAAATGCTGGAGATGGCTCAAGCCGTTAAAAATAACGGCGGCATAGTGGTTGCCCAGGTTGAGTATCTGGCTAAAGCAGGCTCACTGCATCCGCGGGATGTTAAGGTTCCCGGCGTCTTAGTGGATCACATTGTCGTGGCAACAGACCCAAGATGCTGCTGGCAGACGGAAGGCCTTTATTTCAATCCGGTTTTTTGCGGCGATATTAAAGTTCCGCTGTCCAGCATTCCCGAATTGCCGTTGACAGAACGCAAGGTGATTGCCCGGCGGGCTGCAATGGAACTGGTTCCGGATGCTCTTGTAAATTTAGGGGTAGGTATACCGAGCGATGTTGCTTCCATCGGGGCGGAGGAACGGGTTTCAAATATGATGACTTTTACTACCGAGGTCGGAGGCTTCGGCGGAGTGCCGGCGAGCTTGCCTCATTTTGGTCAGTCCTATAACGGTGAAGCCGTTGTTGGACACGCGAATCAGTTTGACTTTTATGATGGCGGCGGGCTTGATGTGGCATTTTTAGGCCTTGCTCAAGTCGATAAGGCCGGCAATGTGAACGTCAGCAAATTTAAGGGCCGGGCTATGGGCCCCGGAGGCTTTATCAATGTCAGCCAGGGTTCTAAGAAGGTAGTCTTCTGTGGCACTTTTACTGCCAAGGGCCTTGATGTCGCCATCGAAGACGGCAAAGTAGTGATCAAGCAGGAAGGAAAAAGCGTAAAATTCATTGACCAAGTTGAACAGGTAACTTTCAGCGGAAAATATGCCGCAAAAACGAACCAAGCAGTCGTGTATGTTACGGAACGTGCTGTTTTTATTCTGGAAGATGGTCAAGTGACATTGAGCGAAGTTGCCCCTGGTATTGATTTGGAGAAGGATGTGCTGGCATTGATGGATTTCAAACCAAGGATTTCGCCAAATTTGAAGCAAATGCCGGCTGAGATTTTCCAACCAAAATGGGGACAGCTAAAGCCGGTTATTGAAGCAAAAACGAAAGGTTGATGCGATAATGGTTGATAAATCTCTTACTGCCGAGCAGCAAAGATTACAACAGTTGGCCCGGGATTTTACAAAAGAACATATTATTCCGGCAGCCAGCGAGTACGACCGTACCGGAGAATTTCCCACGTTTATTCTCGCAGAATCGAAAAAAGCCGGACTGAATTGCATGACGGTACCGGCAGAATACGGCGGACCCGGGTATGATTCTGTTGCCCAAGCGGTAGTTGTTGAAGAATGGGCTTATGGTTGTGCGGCATTTGCGACAACTCTTAATGGCAACGGACTTAGTGCCTATCCCTTACTTATTGCGGGAAATGAAGAACAAAAAAAATTATATTTTAGCTGTCTTGTTGCCGGCGGGTTGGGCGGATTTTCCCTGACTGAGCCGGGAGCCGGGTCGGATGCAGGCGCTGTTGCAACGACTGCACAACTAGCTGGCGATGAATGGGTGCTTAACGGCACAAAATGTTTCGCCACTACCTGCGGTTATGCCGACATTATGGTCATATTTGCCGCCACTGATCCCAGTAAGGGAGTAAAAGGCCTTAGCGCTTTTATTGTAGAGAAAGAGCGAGAGGGGCTGTCTGTTGGGGCAGTTGAGCATAAAATGGGTATTCGAAGTTCCAACACGGTGGAGTTGTTGTTAAAGAATGTAAGAATACCCCAAGATCATCTATTGGGCAAAGAAGGAGAAGGAATGAAAATCGCTATGAAAACGTTGGATTTAGGACGTCCAATGGTAGCGAGTATCGGTGTTGGCATAGCCCAGCGGGCTTTAGACGAGGCGGTTAAATATGTCAAGGAACGGCTGGATATAAGCGGCAAGCCGTTGGCAGCTCACCAAGGGGTTGGGTTCAAAGTAGCCGATATGCAAATTCAGGTTGAGGCGGCCAGACAGCTTGTGCGAAATGTATTTCGTTTGAAAGAAGCCGGATTGCCCTATACGAAGGAGGCGGCGATTGCCAAAACATTTGCCACGGATACCGCCATGCGGGTTGCGGCGGATGCCGTGGGCCTGATGGGCTCCTTTGGCTATTCCAGGGATTCTATCGTTGAAAAACTCATGCGTGACGCAAAGGTGACCCAAATTTACGAAGGTACAAATCAAGTTCAGCGGATTGTCATTTCCGGACAGCTGCTTCGTTCTTGCTAAGCAGAGTATACATAAAAGAGGAGGGTAACGCATGAGCTATGCATTGACAGAAGAACAACAACTAATCAAACAGAGTGTCAGGGATTTTGCCCTGGAATTTGTGACGCCAGCCGCTGCTGAAATCGACAATAGCGGCGATTATCCGGAAGACGTTGTCAGGATGATGGCCGAACATGATTTTCTTGGCCTTTTCCTGCCGGCGGAATTCAACGGAGCGGAAGCGGGGTATCTCAGCTATATTCTTGCGGTAGAAGAATTGTCCCGTGTAAGCGGAGGGGTAGCCTCGATTTTGATTCAGCATGCGTCTTTTGTCGCTTACGCAATAAACCGCTGGGGGTCGCCACAACAAAAAGAAAAATATTTGCCGGCTATGTGCCAGGGAGATAAGCTTGGCGCATTTGCTCTGAACGATCCCGCAGCGGTTATTGCCGGTAAGGAAGGCGACGGGTATGTGCTGAATGGATGTAAATCCTATGTCGCTAACGCCGGTGCAGCCGGGGTTTATATTGTTTTTGCTTTAACCAATCCGGAGGCCGGTCCCAAAAAAGGAATGAGTGCGTTCCTTGTCGACGCTGAAACCCCTGGCTTGACTGTAGGACGGCAAGTTGAAAAAATGGGACTGCGCGGCTGTCAGTCCGCGGAAGTTACTTTTGAAAATGTGAGGCTGTCTCAGGAAAGTTTACTTGGATCAGAAGATGCCGGTCTTGTGATAGCTACGGAAACGCTTGCTGTTGGAAATATTGCGGCAGGTGCTCAAATGGTAGGAATTGCCCAAGCGGCTATGGAGGATGCGGCAAAGTATGCGAAGCAAAGAGTCCAGTTTGGCCGGCCAATCGCCAAGTTTCCGGCTATTCAAACTATGCTTGCGGAGATGGCAGCAAATATTCACCTGGCTCGTTTAGCCATCTACAATGCAGCTCAACTGATTGAGAAGGGTGAACCGGTTATGACGGAAGCTGCCATTGTCAAGTTCAGTGTTTCTCGCATTGGACAAAACGCCTTAATTGATGCGGTTCAGATTGAAGGCGGCTACGGGTATAGTGAGGAAATGCCAGTATCCCGGTTTTACCGTGATGTCAAGGGCACAGCGATTATGGACAGTTCTCTGGAATTTCCGGAAAAAGTAATTGCCGATAGTGTGCTTGAATAGTGAGCGCATTTCAATAGCAAACACAGTTGACGGGAGGGGGGAGTTCCACCCTCCCTGAGGAGGGAGTAATACAGATGCCAAAAGTTCTTGTCTGTTACAAGTGGGTGTTGGACGAACAAGATATAAAAATCAAAGCGGGGGATTTGTCCCTTGATTCCGGCAGGGCAAAAGGGAAGATCAGTGATTATGATAAAAATGCTATTGAGGCGGCAGTGCTGCTGGTAGAAAAGTACGGCGGCAGTGCTGCTGCGCTGACCTTTGGCAATACCAAGGTCAAACAATCCCTTAAAGATGCGCTATCCCGTGGCCCAGGTCAGGCATACTGGATTGGCGATGATGCAATTGCCGATAAAGCAGACGCGTTTATAACGGCCAATATTCTCGCAGCCGCAATACGCAAAACCGATTCTTATGATTTGATTCTCTGCGGTGAGGGCAGTTCTGATGTTTACAACCAGCAGATTGCTCCCCGAATTGCCACTCTTTTGGAAATTCCGATAGTTACCTTTGTTAAGGAAATTGGGATTGAAACTGAGAAGGTTATTGCTACCCGCAAGTTGGGTGAATGTACGGAAACAATTGAAATAAAAGGACCGGCGGTGATTAGCGTACTGCCCGAAATTAACAAGCCGCGTATACCCAGCTTAAAGCAAGTGATGGCTGCAGCAAAGAAACCGTCAGCGGAAATAAAGGTGTCTGATTTGGGCTTAGCACGGGACGATCTGGAGGCGAAAGTTGTTGTTTTATCGGATGCCGGGTATGTCATGAACCGAAAGAACATCTTATTCAAAGAGGCCAGCCAGGCAGATAATGTTGCAAAACTTGTCGCTAATCTTGCCCAAGAGGGTATCAGCTAAGAGAGGAGTAAGGAACATGCCAGGAATTTGGGTTTATTCGGAAGATAATACTCTTGCCAGACAATTGCTTACCGCGGGGCAGAAATTGAAGGAGACGATGGGACAGCCGCTGGGGGTTATCGCAATTTCCGGTGAGGAGATACACGCTTTTATTGCAGCCGGGGCTGACAAGGTGTATGTCCTGCAGGGAGAAAATTCGTGGCCGGAAAGTTATGCGGGTGCAGTGGCTGATATTATCAGCAAAGAAGCGGCAAGTGTACTGCTTATTGGCGGTACTTTGCGCGGCAAAGATGTGGCCGCGAAAGTTGCCGCAAAACGTAAAACGGGTTTGGTAACAGATGCTTTGACTGTAAAATATGCAAACAATCGGATTGAAACAACAAGACTTGTTTACGGCGGTTTGGCAGTACGGACAGAGGCTGTCTCTCTGCCGGCATTAGTTACCATACCCCCACGGACATATGCTGAAGCTGAACCCGCAGCCGATAGGCAAGGTGAAATCAGTACGATTGACGCCGCTAATAAAGACACCCGGCTGGAAATCCGTAATGTATGCCCGATTGTCCGTGAAGCGGTCGATATTTCAACCGCTCAGAGAATTGTCTGTGTGGGGCGCGGCCTTGCCAAAAAAGAAGATCTTGCAGCGGTTGAAAAACTGGTAAAAGCAATCGGCGCGGAAATCGGCTGCACCAGGGGCCTTTCGGAAGATTATCATTGGCTGCCCAATGAGCGGTATATCGGAATTTCCGGCCAAAAAGTGAAACCTGAACTGTATATTAGTTTGGGAGTTTCCGGTCAAGTTCAACATGTTGTAGGTATGAGGGATTCGAAGCTTATTGTCGCCGTTGATACCAATGAAAAAGCGCCAATTTTTGCGGCCGCCGATTATGGCATCGTAGGTGATCTTTACGAGGTACTGCCTTTGCTAACCGAAGCAATGGCAAATAAATAGGCTGTTGCCACGTTGAGGGGGTTATAGAAATGTCGGACGACGAAAAATTTGATGCCATAATTATCGGCGCCGGACCGGCGGGGGCGGCTTGTGCCTATTTATTAGCCAAAGCGGGGAAAAGTGTAATCCTTATTGAGCGCGGGTCGACCGCCGGCGAAAAGAATGTTACCGGCGGACGCTTATACACGTATGCATTGGAACTTGTTGAACCGGGCCTTTACCAGCAGGCTCCGCTGCAAAGAAAGGTTATACGCGAACAAATTGTGATGATGAGTCAACATAGCGCTATGACAATGGATTATGTGGACTATGATTTTGGCGCGGAAGTGCCGCAATCCTTTACTGTTTTGCGAGCGACCTTTGACGAGTGGTTTGCTGCACAGGCAGAGGAACAAGGCGCCATGCTGGCGATTGGAATTTTAGTGGAGGACTTAATCGAGGAAAGGGGGAGGATTATCGGCGTAAGAGCCGGCGATGATGAAATATATGCCAATGTGGTCATTGCCGCTGACGGCGTAAATTCATTTATCGCACAAAAAGCAGGACTTCGCGGCGATATTACTGCCGATTCCGTAGGAGTATGCGCAAAGGAGGTGATTGAACTTCCACCGGAAGTCATTGAAGCCAGGTTTAATCTGGCGGCAGATGAAGGCGTGGCCAGAGTCATGTCGGGAGGAACAGACGGAGTCCCGGGAGGAGCTTTTCTTTACACTAACAAAGACAGCATATCCCTTGGCGTTGTCGTAAATCCTGTAGAAGCTGCCCAGCAGGGGAAAAAGGTTCAAGAAATGCTTCAAGATTTAAAGATGCACCCGGTTGTTTATCCCTTCATTAAGGAAGGAACGACAGTGGAATACGGTGCGCATCTGGTTTCGGAGCTGGGAATTAACGCAATGCCGAAAAAGCTGTATCGGGACGGACTGCTTTTGATCGGCGACGCCGCCGGGTTTGTTATTAATACCGGTACGATGGTGCGAGGCATTGATTTGGCAATTGTGAGCGGAGTGGCCGCAGCCCGGGCCGTCTTGGCAAATGAAGGTTCCACTAATGTTGGCACTGCTTATCTTAAAGAACTGGAAGATTTGGCGCTGCTGCCTACTATGCGCCTTTATGCCAAGTGGCACGATATTGTCGGCAATCCCAGGATGGCAGCCACGTATCCCAATATGATGAATGAAATGATAAAAAATATGTTTTTCGTTGACGGCAAGCTGCCGAAACGGATTGATAAAGCAATGCTGAGTATTGTAAGAAAGCATGTCTCAATCGGACAATTAGCAGCCGATGGCTGGAAGGGGTTCAGAGCGATATGACGGTAAAAAAACTTTCACCCGAGGAACTTTTGGGGCTGAATAAATTCGCTGTCGACGAAGCAGAACCCCATATTGTGCTAGACAAGGCGATTTGTGCTAAGTGTGCAGAAAAGCCGTGCCTGGTTGTTTGTCCCGCCGTTTTATATTCCTTGAAGGACAACGAAATGAACTTTGATTACGCGGGATGCCTGGAATGCGGCACTTGCCGGGTTGTTTGCAAAAATAAGGGCATTATCAAATGGAATTATCCTCGGGGACCCTTTGGCGTTGCATTTCGCTGTGGTTAAAAATAAGGGGGGAAACAAATGGAAAATAGGCAGAGTTTCTACGGCTGGAAATTGGTCGGGGCACTGTGGTTTCTGTACTTGCTGAACATGGGCTTTCCACTTTACGGCGGTGCTGTAATTAACACGTATACGATGAAAGAGCTGGCCATGGATCGGAGCACTTTCGGATTGGGATTCACGCTGCTGAATTTTTTTGTCGGCGTTCCGTCGATGATTATTGCGGCGGCGATCGTTAGGTGGGGGATTAAAGCAACTTTTGGCATCGGGTCTACCTTTATCTGCGTCGGTGCATTGTGGATGACTTTCGTCGCGTCACAGCCTTGGCACTATCTGGTAGGGTTTGGCGTTTTAATCGGCACAGGCATTGGTTTTGGTACCATTGTGCCGTTGTCGACTGCGGTTACCCGCTGGTTTAAGCGTTATAGGGGCAGGGCAATGGCCCTGGCAATGACCGCGTCAGGGTTTGCCGGTTTCATTGGCGCTCCTTTAATGAACAAAATATTAGCTTCTAATGGGGGCGACTGGCGGCAGGCCTGGTTAATTGTTGCTGGAATTGCAGTCGTCGGGGCAATTATTGCTTTCCTGTTTGTAAAAGAACGTCCGGAAGATTCAGGCCAGATTGTCGATGGTGAACCGGAGCCGGCTCCATCTATGCAAGGTACGTCAAGTGCCTTATCCACTAAATACCCATGGACTCCGGGCGAAGCTTACGGAACGAGAGCGTTCTGGATGATTGTGGTTGGTTCTATTGCCAGCCAATTCCCCTTTTTCTTCTTTACCGCTCACTGGATCATGCATTTGAAGGGTGTTGGCATTACGGCTGCAGATGCTGCTCTGGCTATGGGCTTGTTCACTATGGGTGGAATCGCCGGTCGGTTAATCGGCGGCTGGCTGATGGATAAAATGGCAGCCCGGTTTGCCTTTATGCTGGGTATCTGCTGCTATTTTATCGGCTCTTTCCTGGCAATTGGCATTACCGCAAGCACTCTTACGGTTGCTTTCGTTGCGGCGATACTGTACGGCGCAGGATTTGGCTGGAGCTTTGTCTGCCTGAATACGATGGTCGGCAACTACTACGGGCCGGCAGCATTCCCCAAGGTAAACGGTATGGTGCTTCTGATTTCGGCGATTGCTTGCTCGCCTGCCGGAATAGTAGGGGGGAAGCTGTTTGATATGTTCAAAAACTACACACCGGCGTTTGAACTCAATGTTGGTATCTGCGTTGTTGGGGTCATAGCTTTAATTTTTGCGACAATGCCGCAACAGCCCAAAGACGTAAAAGCTGCGAAAGGGGCTAATGTTTAGGCGGCAGTTTTACATTACGCTTAGCTATTGGATTTGGTTGATGGGAAGCGTATAAAAGGAGGTGATTAAAAAAATATTTCGTATTTGTAAACCGATTTTACCGAGGGCTTGAATCGAATCAATTGGAGGTGCAGCAGTGAAGAAATGGTTTTCGTTTCTCTTGGTCACAGTACTTATTGTTACGTTGACAGGAATTACTTACGCCGCCAGTGCGTCGTTCAGTGATGTCCCGGCTAAGCATTGGGCATATGACGCTGTAACCAAACTAGCAGACGCGGGATTAATCGATGGTTACGGGGATGGAACTTTCCGTGGCGATAAGGCCATGAATCGCTACGAATTTGCCGTAATGACCCAAAAAGCAATGGAAAAGTATGAACAGGCTGATGACGCCAACAAAAAATTAATTGATAGTCTATCGGCCGAGTTTGCTACCGAATTAAACCGGATGGGTGCCCGGATTGCCAAGGTAGAGGCTAAGACCAATACATGGATAGGCGGCGATACGCGGATGCGTATCCTGGGCAATAGCCCTAAAGTCGGTAATAAGCTGCGCGGAGCGGATAGGTATGATTTTCGTCAGCGAATCAAGTTTTGGGGCACTATTAATGACAACATGATGTGGCAGGGCCGTTTAAGCAGCAACTGGGGCAATAAATGGGGTAATACCGATAGTTCTTATGGTTCAACAGCCTATTTTGACATTATGAATGTGACGGCAAAAAATGTTCTTGGTCTCGACAGCATTCGCGCCGGCCGGTCAGCCCTTGATGTGATTGGTTATGGCTTTATTGGCAAGCCAATGGCGGTTGATGGGGTGCTGATTAACAAAAAAATCGGCGATGCGAAATTCAGCGCTTATACCGGCAATATAAAATCGGATACGGCACTGGGTACTGGCGTGACTGGTACTGATAGCGGCAATTCCAATCAGCTTACTACCGGTCAGGTGAGGTTTAATGTTAATAAAAATCTGGACATGGGATTAGGCTACTACTGGGCCGATATTCAGGGTACTAGTACCAAAACCGGACTCGGTACGCTGAATACTAATATTGGCAGTTTTACAAGGTCTAAAGGATACGACTTATCAGTCAAGTACAAGATGGGTGATTTAACGCTTCTCGGTGATTATATTGATACTAAGCTGGTCAACCCGGTAGGGTTGCCTGACAGTCCTAACGGCTGGGTTGTCCAATTAAGCAACGGCAAAGGACCGGGGGCGACCGCCGTATACTATAACGCAGCTTTGCTGGTAGATCCGGCGAAGAAAGGGTCTGACGCCTGGTCGGTTTCCTATCGCAGCGTTGACCCCGGAACGATCCCAAGTGGCGGCGGTGGTTTTGACACTACGGCGGTAGCATATCCGACTCAGCCTTACAACATATTTACCCATAGCACCGATAATGTGAATGCATGGTACTTAACGTATGAAAACGTGTTGGCAAAGAATGTCGTTCTCTCTTTGGAATATCAGGACTTCAAGGTGAAAAACCGGTCTCTGACCAATCTTACTTCCGACAATTTAGATAAAGCTTATAGGATGCAATTTGAATTCTTCTATTAAATCTAATAGTTCCAAGAGCAGAAATAGATGTTTTGTATAAGACCATGGTGTTAGTTGCTGAAATGGGATTAACAGTGAAGGTAGAAGGGCTTTACCACTTAAGTAAGGCCCTTCTCTTATAACTATGGTTATATATCCGGGGAGATGATGTAAATGAAGAAAGTGGAGGCAATTATAGCTGCCGCGGAATCCCTTAGGAATGCACTCCCAATTGATTTCGACATCGTAGTCTGCGATGCGGAGGCAAGATTTCTTCATCATGTACAACCGAAAACATTTACTACTTCCAACATCAAAATTGGCGAGATCGCTTCAGGCGGAGTGATTAGGCAGTGTATCGATACTCAAAAAATAGTCAAGGGCATGATACCTGAGCATGTTTACGGGGTAAAGTTAAACTCAATTATTTGTCCTATTTTTGAGGAAGACGGTGAATTTGCTGGAATCATTGGTACGGCTACCAGTTATAAAACACAGGCGGCATTGCAGGAAGCTGCTCAGGCCATAGCGCTCACAACGCAGCAAATAACGGCAACGTTGGAAGGATTAGCAAACTCGGCGAACCAATTGGCCGATTATCTGGCTAAAGTTAGAAATGACGAGGAGAATGTTCTTGTTTGGATTAATAAAACCCACGATATCTTGCGATTTATCAGTGATGTGGCGGACAATTCCAACTTGTTGGGACTCAATGCTGCAATTGAGGCGGCACGGGCGGGAGAACAGGGACGCGGGTTTGCTGTCGTTGCTGATGAAATTCGTAAAATGGCTGTGAACAGTGCACAATCGGTCAAGCAAATAAAAGTGATTTTGCAAAATGTGCAGAGCGAAACAAAGTCTGTAGTTGATACCATAATGAGCACAGCAGAATTAGGCGAAAAGCAGGCGACCTCTACGGAAGAATTATCGGCGGCTATGCAGCAGTTAGCAGCAGCAGCAACGGATATTGAAAAAATTTCTATGACACTGTAATGTCCGAGCAAGCAGAAAAATCTTTATTAACGTAATAAAATGAAAGAAGAGCGGATAAAAGTGAGTGGGATTGGATATTGGGTAACGAAGAGAGCTCAATTAAGTAATAACAAAGTGGCTGTAATTTTTAAAAATCAAAAACTGACGTATAGTCAATTAAATAGCCGTATCAATTGTTTGGCGAACGGATTAACGCGGAGCGGGGTGGAAAAAGGAACCCGGGTAGCGGTATTTCTCTTGAATGGGAATGAGATTTTAGAGGCAATGTTTGCTTGCGCCAAAATAGGAGCGATCTTTGTTCCGCTTAACTTTCGCTTAAGTGTTGAGGAAGTAGTGCATATCTTGAATGATTGCGGTGCTACGGTATTTCTTTATCAAAGTGAATGCGCGCCGTTCGCTTATGAAATTCGCAACAAAACTTTTGTATCCTATATAATCAATGCTGGAAATCAGACGTTGGATGATAATGCTCAATACGAGGCATTTTTGGCGAGAAACGCTGATACGGAACCTGACGTTAACGTAGATGGGGAAGAAGTGCATATGATCATGTATACGTCAGGGACTACCGGGCGTCCTAAAGGTGCAATGCTTACTCATGCTAATATGTTTTGGAATATTATTCAGGTTCTAATCGCTCATCCCATTTTGGAGACGGATACTACTTTTACGGTGGCTCCCATGTTTCATAGTGGCGCAATGACAATTCTAACTTTGCCGTTATTATATAAAGGCGGCACGGTTTTTATCGATAATAGGTTTGATCCAATTCGGGTTTTGGCAACCATTGAATATGAGAAAATAACATGTATGTTTATGGTGCCTTCGATGTGGCAGGCAGTCACGCAAGTGGCTGATTTTGCTGAATACCAGCTGAGGTCATTGCGCTTAACTATTTCCGCAGGAGCTCCCTGCCCCGTAACAGTCATAAAATTGCTGCAAGAGAATGGAATATCATTAATTCAACAATTTGGTTTGACGGAGGCAGCACCGGTAACTATCCTGAATATTCGAGATGCCGCTCGCAAAATGGGTTCAGTAGGTAAAGCTGCCTTTTATGCTGATGTGCGGATTTTAAATAAAAGCGGCAAGGATGCTTCCAGTGGAGAAGTTGGCGAGCTAGTGGTTCGCGCTCCCAATGTAATGATCGGATATTGGAAAAAACCGCAAGCAACGCAGGATGTTTTGCAAAACGGGTGGTTTTCTACCGGAGATTGCGCCCGGTGCGACGAAGAAGGCTACATTTATATTGAAGGCCGGAAAAAAGATGTGATTATCACCGGGGGGGAGAACGTTTATCCGGTCGAAGTGGAGCAGGTATTATACCGTCATCCCAATATAAAGGAAGCTGCCGTAATCGGAGTGCCTGATGACAAATGGGGTGAAGCCATTAAAGCGGTTATTGTCTTAAAGGATTCAAGCTGGAAATTGAGTATAGCCGATATTAAAGTTTTTTGTGAAGACAAACTGGCACGCTATAAAATGCCTAAGATACTTGAAATCGTAGCAGCATTGCCCCGTAATGCCGCAGGGAAAGTAATGAATAATTATCTACGGCGTAACCAAGTGGAACTGCCAAGTGCTACTCAGACTGCCACCCCAATTTTTGCCAATCCTACTATGCATAGAAAAGAAGCCATGCGAGAATGAATGCATGGCTTCTTTTCTTAAGGATCAATTAACTGTATGCTGTTGTTAAGGCTGGCGATACTAGCTGAAACCGCGACAATACCGGTGAGATTGGTCGCTGGGTCCGCTGCCAGCTGCTCCAGAATTTCCTGCAATACCAGCATAGTAAAAAGAGCAATCGTGTTGCCGTTGGTTGCGGCTGAAACCGAAAATGCGGCTAATTTTCTGGCTCTTTCCTCTAATTCCTCCGGACAGAAGATCCTGCAGCGTTTTGTATATTCAGTCGTTGTCACTTCCCGTTCCTCCTGTGCAGCTTCATCTTTGCCATTATTCTATGAATATAAGCCGCTAGTTGTCAAAGTCGAACAAAAATAAACAGGAAAATTCGATTCGGTTCAGAATATATACAGGTTAGCTTAAATAATAGAGGTGGAATTTTGAACTGGAAAAGAAATTTATGGTCGTTATGGTTAGGCTGTATTTTATCAAGCGCAAGCTATACCATGATTATCCCGTTTTTACCCTTATACTTGCTTGATCTGGGGGCAGCAGAGCAGGATGTTACAGTATGGTCGGGACTGGTTTTTTCCATTACTTTTTTTGTCTGCGCGCTGCTAGCACCTTACTGGGGTCGGCGGGCGGATAAGAAGGGCAAGCGCCGGATGGTGATCCGTGCCGGGTTTTGTCTGGCAATTGTATATTTTTTAGGCTCGCTGGTGCGGAACCCGCTGGAGCTATTTATTGTCCGGCTGCTGCAGGGGTTTGCCGCCGGTTTTGTTCCGGCTTCTATGGCGATTGTGGCTTCTTCAGTGCCGGAAGATAAAATGGGGTTTAGCCTGGGTATCATGCAGACGTCCATGCTGACGGGCGGTATTATCGGACCGCTGTTTGGCGGGGTATTATCTCATGTCTTCGGTATCCGGGCCTCCTTTGTAGTCGCAGCCGCCAGCATATTTTGCGGTACGGTGGCGGTGAGACTGCTGGTCACGGAACCAACCCGCAGCGAAATGCCTCAGACCGGCGGCAGCGTGATCAATGATCTGAAAATCGCCTTTCGCAACCGGCTGCTGCGGGAAATGCTGCTTTTGCTGATCATTGTTCAAATGGCGGTGATGGTATTGCAGCCGCTGATTACTTTATATGTCGCTCAGCTTCAGGGACAGTTGGAGGGTGCCGGGCTGGCGGCCGGCATTGTTTTCAGCCTGGCCGGCATTGCCGGCGCCATCGCCGCGCCTTTATGGGGGAGAATTGGTCAGAAAAAAGGCTTCTTCACCATTCTCAGTCTGTCGTTTTTGGGTGCCGGAGTGTTTAATATTTGTCAATATTTTGGGCAGAATATCTGGCAGTTCGGTGCGCTGCAGTTTATTTATGGACTATTTCTTGCCGGTGTTTTTCCGGCCATCAATACCATTGTGGTCAATAATACGGACGCCGATTTCCGGGGGCGGGCCTTTGGTCTCACGATGAGCGCCAATCAGGTTGGATCCATGCTGGGGCCGCTGTTTGGCGGGATAGTCAGCGTCTGGCTGGGAATCCGGCCGGTTTTTATTTGTGCCGGCGCCCTCTTGCTCATTACCGGTATTGTTGTCCGGAGCCGGTATGACCCTGAGACAGTAAAAAATAAAACGCAATAAAGGATTTATATGAATTTTTCGAGAAATAATCAGAAGAAACAGCCGTTACATTTTGCGTTGATTCAAAAGCTGAACGGCCACTTTTAGCAGGGGCAATCTTCTAATTTGGATAAGGGGGCTACAGAATGAGTGATGGTTCGACAGACATCCGGGATTCCCGGCCGGTGCCGCTTGCCGACAATAAACCGATCGGCGTCAATGCCAAAGAGAGGGAAGGCGTTTTTATCAACGGCTTTATCTGTCAGTATTGCGGACTGCATTTTAACTTGTTTTCATGGAAAGCGGATCGTCACCGCTCGGCCAACACCTACTGCCCGGAATGCGGGCGAAAGGGCTCGTTCCTGCACTATCGGAAAATATTAAGTACCAAACAGAAACGGGCTGATAATTCCAAAGAAGAAATTTTCGGTCAGGTTCCCTGGCCGGGCAGCAAGCTGGTGAACGACTCCGTCATTTTTTCCGACGAGGCAACACCGACGGGAAAATAATACTGGAAACTAAAAAGGGAAGCGCCCATAATAGGAGCGCCTCCCCTTTTTCATATAAGAAAGGAGTCATTGTTGGGGTTTCCA
>JBDKTO010000014.1 GCA_039680175.1 Veillonellales bacterium
ACTAACCATTATATGTGGCAACAGCGTTAGAATGGTGGACCTAGTCAATGCTACAATTGACAGAATCGGTTGTGTACGAGAAATGTATCGATACGGCGTAATTACTGTAGCTAGGTTTACTTGACTAATTCTTAGTTTGCTGCTATACTTGCAGCATGACAAATAATTCAACATGGACTGTAACTGTAATCGAAGATGGCGAAGACGTTATTCTTCCATTTCCTGATGACTTAATTGCCACCACGGGCTGGAAGGAAGGCGATACGCTCACTTGGATTGACAACGAGGATGGATCTTGGACCCTAAGAAAGGCTGACGATGAAACTGCTTAAAGATTATTTTGACCTGAAAAAGCAAGTACACGATTACTTCGGATATGTAGAGGATTGGGTTTCTATTCCCCTCGACGATGCCACTGACTATGTTTGGTATCTGGACGGCGAAGGTCCAGGTGAGGTCAGATATGCTGAAAATGTCAAAGACTTTGCCACAGGCGATTACTATGCAAACTCGATCTACACACAACGCTTTTTGCCTAAATGGGTTTATCGCGGCGAAGACTACACCATGATTTGTGTGGACACGCACACTGATGGTAACAAGTTCCTACAGATTTTTGACAACAGTAAGGAACTCAAGGATGACCCCGAAGCAGAAGCGTGAACGTATGAAGTTCATGCTGTCTAAACTAACAGACGGCAATCGCAATATTTTTATGAAGATGTATTCGCATGAAGACCTCAATCGTGATATCAACGAAGTGGTTGACACAATGCCCGCTAAAAAGCTAAAATGGGCCTATCAACAATGCGAAAATTCCTACCACCGTATCTTTAGGATTATTAAAAACTCATGATTAAACGTATCGGATTTGCCTGCAAGTGGATTGACCATCCATACCAAGTAGATGGCATTAAGCCCACAGATGACTGTAAGAAATATAATACGGCTGGTACTACTGTTGCCTGGTTAAATAGACAAAGTAAGGATGTTGCTGTCGAGAAGCTTTGGTCCATTACCAAACAAAATATCGAAAGCATTCGTCTACTAGTTAACCGTGTAGGTGCGCTTGATGAAAGTCTTAGAATGGTACGATTGGGCAGCGATATCCTGCCTGTCTACACTGAGTCAACTTGGAAGTGGTTTTATCAACAATCCGATGTGCGAGCATATTGCGAAAAAGAATTTATCAAAGTCGGAGATTCGGCTCGCAAGAATAATGTTCGCCTTAGTTTTCATCCAGGTCAGTTTTGTGTGTTGGCTTCTGATAACGACGACATTGTAGAGCGGTCTATTGAGGAATTTGAATATCATGCTGATATGGCGAGATGGATGGGATATGGTAAAACTTTTCAAGACTTCAAAGTCAACGTCCACATCGCTGGTAGGCGCGGTCCCGACGGCATCCGCGCTGTCCTTAAGAGACTGTCGCCGGAGGCAAAGAATACAATCACTATTGAAAACGATGAAATCACATGGGGTGTTGATGCAAGCCTTGAACTCCAAAAAGACCTTGCGCTAGTTCTTGATATTCATCATCACAATATAAAAACAGGAGAATATATTGACGCAAATAGCGATACTGTTAAAAAAATCATTGATAGTTGGCGGGGTGTTCGCCCTGTTATACATTATAGCATGTCTCGTGAAAACATTCTGGTGGGTCATTGCAATCGCACTCTTCCTGATCTTCATAACCTATTAGAGTCTGGTCATAAAAAAGGCAAACTCCGAGCTCACAGTGATTTTATGTGGAATCACGCACTTAATGAATGGGCATACACTCACTGGGAATGGGCGGATGTAATGGTCGAAGCAAAAGGAAAGAACCTTGCTAGCTTCGAGCTACATAAGTTCTGGAAAAGCCTGGAAAATCCCGTGTGATCGATTTTTTAATCGAAAACATACTCCTCTGCCTATTCCTAGTAGCTTACTAACTTTATCTGCAGAAAGACCTGAATTCATTAAATCTATAGCTTCTTTATATAAATCATAATTAGGCAAATTTTTTGTTTGTAGTATAGAAAGTCTCTTTTTTTCCGAGCAAGGATTTTTTCTTCCGTGCATAGGGTTGTTCTCCCCTTGTTTCGATAAAGAGAGATTCTTTTTCCATTCTGATGTACGTTCTATACCTTTTAAACCCCGACTTCGTTTAATTAGCGTTTCTTCCGACGGCTTCCAACCTTTTTTACTAGGCGGACGGGCACCTATTACTAAATTAGTTAGATTTTTCAATCCGATTGATTCAGTGAGCGTTTCCTCGTACTGGTATGCGAGATTTTCGTCATCGAAATATTTTAAAATCTCCACAATTGGTTCTTGATTTTGAGAATGTAATCTTTTTATGAAACGGTCTTTATAAGGATTTTCGTTGCCGTCTTTAAAAAGATTGTGGCTCCATGCACGATTACCGGAGCCTTTACCAATATAAAATGGGGAATTTGTATTTGGATCCAATAATTGATAGACATAATATTTCATAAAAATACTTATATCTTTTAGTGAATGTTTAATACAAATTCCCGTTTAGAATTATTACTTAGAATCTTTCTTCTTGCGTGGCCTCTTAGCAAGCGCACATTGATCTAAAAATTAGCTCAGCTACGAACCCTCCAAGGGTCCAGAAAAGGACGTCAAGCCAGCGGCTACGGCTCCATTTCCAGAACTGCCAGGCCGCTTCTTGACCCTTGGATTCATACTCCTGACCTTGCTCTCTCACAAATCCAATCATAAATCCGGATAAGACAAAGCCCCAGGGCATTAAAATAGGCAGAAGCAGGATAACAATTGCTGATGAAAAATGCGCAAATTGATCAACAACCTGCTTCCACATCTTAGTCTGCTTTCTTTTTACGTGGCTTTTTGGCCGGAGCATCCACTGCATCAGCAGCCTTGGCCTTGCGAGTCCGCTTTGGCTTAGTGGTCACCGCATCAGTGATCTGATCGTCCACGGGCTTGGAATGCTGACCGTGTACTGGTTCTGCATGAATTGTTACAGCCGCTGGTTCAGCATGTGAGCCGTGTGATGGCACCACGTCAGCCACTGCCGGCGGCACTGCATTTTTCTTTTCTACTTCTTCCTGTAGAATCATTTCTTCAAATTGTGTTCTAATTGGTGGGGCAACAAAAAAATCCTTGATTGCCTGATAAACTTTACCAAACATTTAAATCTCCTTTACTCTGAATTTTCAGCATATTATTTAATCCAATAAATATCAGTATGGCATTAAATTTTATCAAAGAATTCATTCTTAACGAAGAAAAACGAACACCTGACAATA
>JBDKTO010000015.1 GCA_039680175.1 Veillonellales bacterium
CGGCAGCGAGACCATCAACGGCACAGTCAACGCCGGTAAAACCGGTACGGTAACCCTGACAGCAGCCGGAGCAGCCAGCGATGTAGCGGTTAACGGAACAGTGGGAAGCGCCGGCGGCGCAATCAACGTCAAAGCCGATCAAGATGTTTTGATTAATGATAAGGTTGACGGAACGAATGGTGCAATTACCGCCCAGGCCGGCCGCGACATAACCATCAGCAGTGATGTACAAACCACCGGTAAGGTCAGCCTCACTGCAGGCGGAGCCATTGCTGAAACAGACAAAGGCCGCATCCTAGATGGTGCCTTGCTGACCACCGACAGCGTCACGGGTCAGAAGCTCGATCAGGCCAACACGGTAAAATCGTTCGCGGCAGAGAATAAAACGAACGGCGACATTGAGTTTACGAACGCGGCAGACACACTGACTATTAAAAATATCAGCCAGGCTAACGGTAAGGTTGCCGTTACCAACACCGGAGCCCTTATTACCGGGACAGGCGGCACCGTCAAGACAACAGACGGGAATATCAGCCTGACGGCAGCAGGCGGCAGCGAGACCATCAACGGCACAGTCAGCGCTGGGAAAACCGGTATGGTAACGCTGACAGCGACAGGTGCGGAAAGCGATGTGGCAGTTAACGGAACAGTGACAAGCGCCGGCGGGGCAATCGACCTAGCAGCCGCGCAGGATGTCCTGGTCAATGCCAAGGTGAACGGAACGGATGGCGATATTACCGCCCAGGCCGGCCGCGACATAACCATCAACAATGATGTACAAACCACCGGCAACGTCAGTCTCAGCGCCGACGGAGCCATTGCTGAAACAGACAGCGGGAAGATCCTGGAGGCCGCCTTGCTGACCACCGACAGCGTTACGGGTCAAAGTCTCGCTAGTGGCAATACCGTTGAAAGTTTTAATGCCGTAAATACCAGAGAGGGAGATATCCTATTCGTTAATACAGTTGATGATTTGAATGTGACTGGTATTAAACAAACAGGAAGAGGCAATGTTATTCTTCGCAATATGGGGGATATCAGCGTTGACACAATTGCAGCGCGCCAGGATGTGAGTTTGACTGCAGCCGGGTCGATTAAAAACGGATTGCCGGAAGATTCTGACAATATTGAAGCGGTTAACCTGACTTTAACGGCACAAACCGGCAGCGTTGGTGCTTCTAACCGTTATCTCTACATCGACTCATCCAAGGGTTCAGACGGCGTAGTAACGGCGAATGCCGCAACCGGAATTTATTTAAATGAAACAAAAGGTTCACTCAATTTGAACAAGGTTATGACAACTAGCGGAAGCATTGCACTGGCAGCAGATCAATCCATCGTCAACCGAAGTGCAGACGGTTCAGCTGTCATTGGTGGCAAAACAGCTGTTGTCAGCTTAACCGCCCAAAACGGCGGCATCGGTGAAGAAAATGCACGAATGACGTCAGCAGCTGCCAAATTGAATGTTTTGGCTAACGGTAACATTTACCTCGAACAAACCAGCGGTGACCTAATAGCCGACTTCCTTGTCAGCCAGGCCGGTTCCATGGACTTGCTCGTGCCGTATGGGACCATTCGTTCGGAACGAATTTTTGCCGCAGATCTGCTGAATCTGAATGTGCGGGACAATATGAATCTGGAAGATATTGAAGCTGGCCGGTTAAATGTTCAGTTGGCACCGGGATCAGTCCTTAATTTGGGTCAAACGAAAATTGCTAAAAGCGTTAATGCCAGAGCGGACAAAATGTATGTTAGCAACCTCATTCATACAGGTTCCGAACCGCTGCACTTGACTATGACTGGCTCAAGCGGAAACATGGCGGATACTATCACTGTCAACGCTACATCGTCTGCAGGCATCATATTTGACAAATTGTCGGCAATAACGTCAAGTGTGACCGCGCAAGTGGATAATCTGAGCATTGTCGAAGCGAATGTTGGTGATATTATGACAGTAAAAAATTCTTATCACAGTGTAATCATTGATAAAACGCCGTCAGGCCTGGTTGCGGCCAATGTCCAGCTGTATCCGGAAACACTGCCTGTATATCTGTATCTTTCCCAAGAGAACAAAGTCTTCACGGATGCCAGAATTGTTCAGTATCAGGAGGGTTACATCGTTAACAACTTCAGCACAGAGAATAGTATGGTGCGTCTGACCGAGAAAATGATGCAAGTTCAGACACCGGCGTCAATGCTGGAGAATTCATCGTTAGCACAGAATCCTGGCAATCAGCAAAACAACGGCCAAGGAAGCGGAATTTTGGGTGTTCAAGGCAATGTGACTATCGGCGGCAATCCAGAAGGGCCAATGAGCGGTGCCGTGGTGCCATTGTCTGACAACAGACTCGCATCTTCGCCATCAGGAGCATTCAATCCGGTTAATACGAAGCTGTCAGGCGTTATTAAGATTGAAGAAGCTGGAAATCAATTAGGCAGTTCAGAGCCTAGCGTAACAGTAGAAAACGAGACAAGTAATAATTAAAATGGTGTTTTCACCGTAACGCAAGATGGTGCCACTGAACCGAGTCGGATTAAAAAAGAAAGTGAATAAGGCAGGAGACTACAATAATGAACAAGAACAGAGTGGCTCTGGCGGCGATCATACTTTGGTTGAACGCATCAATAGCACAGGCAGCGCCGGTTGTGCCCGATGATGCTGGTTCGACGCTGCGCCGTTCGGCAGAAATGCTTGAACAACGTAAACTAAATCAGGATTTGCAGGAAAATCGTCAGACAGGGAAGGAGCCAATCACTGACAATACCGACAAAACAAAAGAAAAAGCGGCTGCCGACGACTCAGTGCGATTTTTTGTCAGCGAGATAGTAGTGAATGAATCGCAGATACTCAAACCAGAGGAGATCAAAGCGATCACCGGCAAGTACGAAGGGAAGTCAGTGACACTTAAAGACATATATACAGCTGTGGCGGAATTTAACGAACTCTACGAGCAAAAGCAGTACATAACAGCGAGAGCCATCTTGCCCCCGCAGAAAATTGAGAATGGTATAGTCAAAATCAGACTGGTGGAAGGGCGAGTGGGCAAGATTGTTCTCGAAGGCGCCAAATATACGGCTGAATCCTTCGTTACAAATCGAATCTCTTTGAAAAATGGCGATCTGGTAAGCGTAGATAAGCTTAGCAGCGACCTGCTCTATTTTAATGGAACGAATGACGTGCAGCTTCATGCTGAACTTCGACCAGGGAAGGAATTCGGTACAACAGATGTTGTAATTAAACTGCAGGAGCCCAAGGTTCTTCAAACCTCGTTATTTGTTGACAACGCTGGCCGTGATACGACTGGCTTGTATCGTACCGGATTGTCAATAGAGCAGACCAGCTTGACCGGAGCGCGCGATCCGCTGTCGCTCACCGGAATGTGGGCGAGAGGCACCTTGTACGGTTCGGCATCATATAGCTATCCGATTAGCGTTAAGGGAACGCGGCTCGGCATTAACTATAGTAAAAACCGGATTAATATTATTGACGGGGAGCTTAGAGCCCTGGATGTTGCAGGGAATTCGAGTGATTTCGGTCTTAGTCTGACTCAGCCATTGCATATCAAACCCAGCCTGAAAATTGAAGGGTTCGCTGAGCTTCACACTAAAAAATCCGATAATAGTTTCACCGGTATCCAACTTGCTGAAAACAAGGTTGATACAACTGTTTTAGGTTTCTCTGTTTTATCCTATGACGGCGCTGGAATCTGGTACACGCGGCATGAGTTCACGTCAGGCAAGGAAGAGACAACACACTCCAATAATCAAAACTTTAATCGCTATAATTGTTCCATTATTCGCCAAAAAAAAATCAGTAACACTTGGCAGCTGACTGTGCGGGCGGACACACAGTTTGCCGCTATGAAGCAACCGCTGCCATCCACTGAGCAATTTTACATCGGCGGCATGACCAGCGTTCGTGGCTATCCGGAAGGATACCGGGCCGGTAACCAGGGCTATTCGCTTAGTGCGGAAGGCAGCTTCCCGCTGTCCAAAGAATTAACAGGCATTATTTTTGTTGATCATGGCGCGGTAAGGCCTGTCAAAGGGAATAAAGAAACAAGCAACGCGGATGATGTATTGACAAGCATGGGGGTAGGCGTCAATATGAACTTTACTAACCAGTTTTCAGGCAAAGTTGCAGTTGGTGTACCGCTACGGGGAGACGTTGGAATTCGGTTGCATTTATCTTTTCAATACGGACTATAATGTCAATAAGGCTGGAAGCGCTTTAGACGCAGAGCGTTCAGCACCACTGAAACGGAACTGAAGGCCATCGCAGTGCCGGCCAGTACCGGCGACAGGAAGCCTGCTGCGGCAATGGGGATACCCACTGAATTATAGGCAAGGGCCCAGAACAGGTTTTGTTTAATGTTGCGCATCGTTGCCTTGCTGAGCCTGATGGCAGCTGCAATTCCCAGCAAATCACCCCGCAGCAGCGTAATGTCGGCTGCTGCGATTGCCACGTCGGTGCCGGTTCCAACGGCAAACCCCACATCGGCTGCAGCCAGGGCCGGCGCGTCGTTGATGCCGTCGCCTACCATGGCTACGACTTTGCCTTCTTGTTTGAGCGCGGCTATTTTTTCCGCTTTCTGTTCCGGCAGCACTTCAGCCAGGACATGGTAAATTCCGCTGGCGGCGGCAATTGCTTTCGCTGCCCGTTCATTATCGCCGGTGATCATCCAGACTTCAATCCCCAGCTTATGCAGTTCTGTTATCGCCCGGACGGAGTTCTCTTTTACAGTATCGGCCACGGCGATCAAGCCGGCCAGTTTCTGCTCCACAGCCAGAAGCATCACGGTTTTTCCTTGCTGCTCCAGTTGTTCCATTTCGTCAAGGACGGAGGTGATTTGGATATTGTTTTCTTCCATGAGTTTGCGGGTGCCAAGCAGAATTGGTCGGTTATTGCTGATCGCTTTTACGCCGTGACCGGGGATCGCTGTAAACTCTTCCGGCGCTGCGAAGCGAATGTGCTGCTCTTGACCATACTTTACAATGGCCCGGGCTAAGGGATGCTCGGAGCTTTTTTCTGCCTGGGCCGCTATTTCTAAGATTTCTCGGGCGGAAAAGGCACTGAATGGGAGGATATCCGTAACTTCCGGCTGTCCCTTGGTAATGGTGCCCGTTTTATCCAAAACAATGGTTGTCAGGCGGTGGGTATTTTCCAAATGCTCCGCGCCTTTGATTAAGATGCCGTTCTCGGCGCCTTTCCCGGTTCCCACCATAATCGACGTTGGGGTGGCCAGACCTAAGGCACAGGGGCAGGCAATCACCATAACTGATGTAAAGTTAACCAGGGCACGGGAGAAATTGCCTGGGTCAAGGAGAAAATACCAACAGGCAAAGGTTAAAACGGCCAGGCCTACAACTACCGGTACAAAGTAACCGGAGACGATATCAGCGAAACGCTGTATCGGCGCTTTGGATCCCTGGGCTTCCTCCACGATGCGGACAATTTGGGCCAGGACAGTATCTTTGCCGATTTTTGTCGCTTTGAATTGAAAGACGCCGAACTTATTGATGGTGGCGCCGACGACTTCATCTCCCGGTTTTTTATCTACAGGGATGCTTTCCCCGGTCAGCATGGATTCATCTAAGGTGGAGGTGCCGTTGATGATGACACCGTCTACGGGAACTTTTTCTCCCGGCCGGACAAGAATGACATCACCTGCCAGTACCGTTTCAATGGGGACGTCCATTTCTATATCGCCGCGAATGACCCGGGCGGTTTTTGCCTGCAGACCCATTAGTGCTTTTATGGCTGATGAAGTCCGTCCCTTAGCCGTTGCTTCCAACAGCTTGCCTAGCATAATCAGGGTGATTAGAATGGCGGAGGTTTCAAAATACAAAGCAGGATCACCGGTCAGTAGATTGGCGATGCTATAGAAATAGGCGGCAGAGGTTCCCAGGGCGACCAGTACGTCCATATTGGCACTGCCGTTTTTCAACGCGGTATAGGCGCCGCGATAAAAGGGCCAGCCGGCCACAAATTGGACCGGCGTGGCCAGCATAAACTGCAGATAGGGGTTCATTAAGAATTCCCCGATTTTTCCCATAACGCCAAGAGAGTGCAAGACCATAGCTCCTAATAAGGGTAAAGAAAGTAAGGCTGATAAAATCAGACGAAGCCGCTGGTGATGCATTGTCTCCTGCCGGATTTTTTGTTCGCGGTCACTTTGCTCGGCATCGGCTATGTTATTGGCGTCATAGCCCAAGTCTCTGATTTTTTTCTGAATCTGAGAGATGGTCAGGGCATTTCCGTTGTATTCAATAGTGGCTTTTTCCGCCGCAAGGTTCACATTGGCCGTGTAAACGCCAGGCAGTTTCTTCAGCCCTTTTTCAATCCGGGCGGAGCAGGCCGCACAGCTCATGCCGGAAATTTTCAGGTTAACTGAACGAAGGTTACTTGTCTTTTCCATTGCCACGGGTATCACATCCTTTCTTTGGCAGAACGAATATCCTATTTTTGTTCTGTGCTGGCTGGGGCGCGGGGATTTTTGAACCGCAGAGAGCGCAGAGAACGCAGAGGGGTTATGATTTTTTATTATATAATCCGTTTTTTCTCTGTGTTCTCTGTGTTCTCCGCGGTTAACATTCCCGTTGTTTTTATTCCTTTTTTGTAATTATTTATTGAACTGCTTTAGAACATTCATCAATTCGTCAATGCTTTCGTCGGCCCGGCCTTCTTTGATCGCCTTTACAACACAGCTTTTGGCATGACTCTCCAGGATAATCAGCGCGACTTTGTTGAGGGCCGCTTTCGCTGCCAGGATTTGCTGCAAAGTATCAATGCAGTAACGGCCTTCGTCCAGCATTTTGTCAATGCCGTTGATCTGACCGGATACTTTTTTTAAGCGTAGTTTTAGGTTAACCTTTTCTTTGTCTGTCAGCATACAGATCCTCCTCTATTACTATACCCTGGTATGGTATATATAAGTATAAAACAGTATCCATGTTTCGTCAATACATCCGCACATGCAAAGCGGAGTTTTATGGTACAATAAAGTTGACGTAAATATCCACTTCCGTTATGAATGTAACGGGAAGCGATACGCTCCGAGAGCATTGAACCATATAAAAGAGAGGAAGAATATTTATGAAAATTGACATCGCATTTTTGCCGAAGGAAATTGCGGAAAGGAATCTTTCTAATACAGTTTGTATTGTATTGGATATATTCCGGGCAACGACCTGTATGGTTACTTCTATTGCAAACGGCTGCAAGATGATTATACCCGTTTTATCCATCGAGGATGCACGTAAGATATCACAAGAAATCGGGCCGGTTTTATTTGCGGGTGAACGGCAATCCCTCAAAATGGAGGGGTGTGATTTTGGTAATTCGCCCTTTGAATTTTCGCCGGATAAGGTAAAGGGTCAAACGATTATTACGACTACTTCCAATGGGACTACGGCGATAAAGGCCACAGACGGGGCGTATCATACCTTGATTGGTTCATTTTTAAATGCGAAGGCTCTTTGCCGGCAGGCTAAGAAATATGGAAAAAATATATTAATTGTCTGTGCAGGAACCGACGGGCTTTTTTCTTTGGAGGATGCTCTTTGTGCCGGCTTATTAGTCTGTCTGCTGACTGAAGAAGCGGAGAGTGAATTGACTGATTCAGCCCGGGGTGCTTTACTGATGTATACGGAAGCGAAGGATAAACTGATAGAAACGGCCAAGGATAGCCGAAATGGTAAACGGTTATGCGGCCTGGACCGAATGGAAGATATCGTATATTGTTTTCAAAGAGATCGGTACCAAATTGTGCCGGAATATAGTGAGGGAAGAATTACAGTAAAAAAATAATCAAAAAATCGTGATGATTCGCTGCGAAAAGCGGGATAAAAAAGAAGAAACCCTGCGTTTTATGAAAGAGCAGGGTTAAAAAAAGAATAAAAACAGGATTTATTATCAATTTGAGTTAAAATAGCTATGAGCTATGAGCTATGAGCTATGAGCTATGAGCTATGAGCTATGAGCTATGAGCTATGAGCTATGAGCTATGAGCTATGAGCTATGAGCCATCCTATACGGTGGTTCGCTGTCTGAGAAAGCCGGGGCCGTCCTGGGCTACCGCTACCTTTGCTTCACCGAAAGTTTTCATATCGTTCAGGACATGAAGTCCGGCATCAATGAGTCTCATGCCCAGAATGGCGCCGACTCCTTCGCCTACGTTCAGATTCAGATGAAGGTAAGCCGGTATTCCCAGCTGTTGTAAGGCTGCCGTCAGTCCCGGTTCGGCGGCAAAATGAGAGGCTACTAGGTAATCCCGGCTCTGGGGAGCCAGCCGGGTGGCAATCAAAGCCGCGGTCACGGTGGTCAGGCCATCCAGCACAACGGCAGCTCTGCCGGCTGCGGCAGCTAAAATTACGCCAACTAAACCGGCGATTTCCCATCCGCCGACTTTGGTCAGAATATCCAGCGGGTCGACAAGTTTCGGTGGATTGGTCAAAAGTGCATATCGGGCTTTTTCAGCAGCCTGCCGGGTTGCCGCATCGGAAAAACCGGAGGATAACTGTCCGGCGGCAATGCCGGAACAAGCGGATAAGACGGCCAGTGCGGCGGGAAGGCTGCCTGTGCCCAGGCTGCCTAAGCCGATAATTTTGTTGCCGCGCTTTAGCACGGTGTCGGCCGCTAGCATCCCTATTTGAATGGCGTAGAGCATTTCTGCCCGGGACATGGCCGGCGGAGCGGCTGTTATATCTTCGGTGCCAGAGCTGATTTCCTTCCGGCTGAGTCCTGGCAGCTCGGATAAATTTCTCTTTACGCCGAGGTCGACAACAAAGGCTTTGGCCTCACCATGGCGGGCCAGCACCCCGGATATGGAATTACCCTGCCGCAGCCGGGAGATGATGTGGGCTGTATTCCGGTCTTGTTCTGACGTTACATGATCAGCGGCCATAACAATCAGAGCTTTCTTCAGATGGTTTGGTTTGGCCTGGCAGGTAATGCCGGCCATTTTACAGGCTAATTGCTCCAGCGCGTGGAGACTTCCCAGCGGTTTCGACAGGTTGTCAAGGCGCAGCTGACATTGCTCCATGGCGGTGCTGTCAAGGGGACCGATTGTCCTGATGATATCCTGGATTGAATTTCCGTTAGGGAAAGAGGGAAGGGGGTGAATCGTTTCGTGGGGGGCGGCTGTTTCGTGCAGGATTTTTATCGCCGCATCCAGCAGGTCCATGACTAGGGAAGCACCGGTGCCTTCTCCCAGACGAAGGCCCATATCAATATAGGGTTCCAGATCCAGAATACGCAGCATTCGGCGATGCGCCGGTTCGGCGGACAAATGAGAACCCATGATAAAATGTTTGCTTAGGGGCTGGAGAGCGGTGGCAATGAGGGCGGCGGCGGTTGCATTAAAACCGTCGATGATAACCAGACAGCGATTGGCGGCTGCGCCGAGAATGACTCCTGCCAGTCCGCCAATTTCAAAACCGCCGACTTTGGTCAGTACGTCCAGACCATCGGCAGGATTGGGCCGGTTAACAGTCAGCCCCTGGCGTACCGCCTCGATTTTAATCTGGAGCCGGCCGTCGGAAATTCCGGTACCACGACCAGTGGCGGTTTTCGGTTCCATGCCGGAAAAGGCGGCGGCAATAGCGGCGCTGGAAGTAGTATTGCCAATACCCATTTCTCCCAGGCTAAAGCAGCGATAGCCCTGCCGCGCTTTTTCGGCGACAAGCTGTATGCCGGTTTCCAAGGCTTGAATCGCCTGCTGCCGGGTCATGGCCGGCCCTCTGGTAAAGTTTTGAGTTCCGTAGGCAATTTTCCGGTGAATCAATCCGGGAATTTGACTTACGTCGCCGGCAATTCCCATGTCCACAATCGTCATATCGGCGTGGCAATAGTTGGCAAGGGCATTGGCGCCGGCACCTTTGGCCACTAAATAGTTTTTTGTCATATGTACCGTGGTTTCTACCGGATAAGCGCTGACGCCCAGTTCAGACACGCCGTGATCGGCGGATAGCAGCATCAGGCATTTCCGGGGAAGGGAGGGAGGTTCTTCACCGGTGATACCGGCATACTGGGCGGCCATATCGCCTAAGCGGCCCAAGCCGCCGGCAGGGGACAGCCGGTTTAGCTGTTGCTGTACTTTGCTCATCGTTAGTTCATCCAGGCCGGTTATTGCGGCAAGGGTGTCGTGCAATAAGTCCATAAAGAACCTCCAGTCGATTTATAAGGTATAATTTTGGCTATGAGCTATGAGCTATGAGCTATGAGCTAAAGACAAGTATAATGCAAAAAGCTTTTTTGATGGTAAAACATCAAAAAAGCCGCGGATTATTGGTTCATTTTATGCGCTTTCAAAATTTTCATCTTTTCTTGGCTGACCAGCTCGCGGATTTTGGCGTGGGCCATGACCTCCATTTCCCGCAGCAGGTCGGCTAATAGATTGTCGATTTGGCTGGGAGTGCCATCCGGATAATAATTTTTTATAAGTTGTTTTAAAGATTCTTCGTTCATCATACTTTCACCTCGTTGCAGTGCTAACCATATGTAGCTTTATTATGTATGCTTCGACAAAAAGTTGGCACATCCTCTATTTAGGGTAAAGCAGAGAGAAGCCGGGAAATCACTACTGGCTCAATAGTCAGGGAACAGGGCGGTGATTGTCAGGAGGATGAGCAATATACCGATAAAGCTGCTACTGATCCAGGTTATTCCGTTCCCAATTCGGCAGGGGGAGGATAGGTCCATGATATTCCGGCTCGTACTAAGCCGCAGCAGAAAAAACAGCAGGAAGGGGAGAAAAATACTATTGGCGATCTGACTCCACAGCATGATGTGCAGGTAAGGTGGCTCTGGGAACAAGATGGGCAAAGCACCTAAGAGCAGGATCAACGTATAGGAGCGGTGAAATACGGGCGCTTCCTGACGAGATTTGTCAAGGCCGGCTTTACAGCCGATGACATCACAGACTGAATAGGCGGCGGATAAGGGAATTGCAGCGGCGGAAAATAGAGAAGCACTCAGCAAAATATAAGCAAAAAGGAGCGGTGCCCAGGAACCGGTCAGCGGTTGAAGGGCTAGAGCCGCAATGCTGGTTTGTAACAGATCTACGTTATGAGCAAACAGTGTTCCGGCGTAAGAGCCGACTAGCAAGAAGGCGAAGAGAACGGTGAACAGGCTGGCAGCGAGGAAATAGCGGCAGTGACTAGGGTTAGCGGCGGCGGAACTTTTCTTGGTGGCTGCCGATTGGCTGTAAAGCAGTATGCGGGGGGCCATGATGGATCCGATTAATGCCAGAAGCATCATTAAATAATCGCTTTCCAAGGCAAGGTCCAGGGGGCGCAAGGCGGGGATAACTTGCGCCCAGGGAGAGCCGGTGATGCCGGCAGCGATAAACAGGCTGTAAAGAGTGCCGGTCAGTAAAAAGATTTTTCCGGCGGAAGGAGAGAGCCTTTTTTGGGCAGTCCAGTGAATCAGCAGTGCTGCAGCAGGAACAGTAACCCAGGGACTGAAACCGAAGATTGCAAGACTGACGGCGATGCCGGCAAATTGGGCAATTAGGTTGATTATATCGGTGAGTAACAGACCAGTGAGCATTAGACCGGTTGTTCTGAGTTTGAAATTTTCCCGAATCAGGCCGGTCAGTTCTTTACCGGTGACCGCACCCAGATGAATGCCTATTTTCTGAGCGGCCAGCAAGGCGACGGCAGCCGGGAGAAAAGCCCATAGCAAGTGAAGACCGAAGATCGAGCCGATTAAGGCCCAGCTTAGGAGACTGCCGGCATTGACTGCCAGGCCGACGAGGAGGAGTGCCGATCTGCCGGCAGGAGAAAGGGGAAAGAGAGAATGAAAGAAAGACAGGTTTTTCATGATTAGTTTACCTCGTAGTTTGATATCAGGAAAACACTGTCATTTTAGCATTGCAGAATGGGAAAAGCAAGCAGTGTTCCGGGGGAGGATCCCTATAGCCTGAGAGGACGAATGATTACTATCGTAGTTTTTTGGTACTGAAACAAATCTGCTGTTGACAAGAGAGAAAGGGGCATGTAGCATAATATTGAAGGCAATTGATTACGGGATTGCCTGAACCAGGAGGGCTTTTGTGGATATTCTTCATTTAACCTACTTTATTGAGGTTGCCCGTCATGGGAGTTTCACCAAGGCAGCCCAAGCTTTGCATGTATCCCAGCCATCCATCAGCAAGATGATCAAGAATCTGGAGGATGAATTAGGGGTTCCTTTATTTTATCGCACATCGAAGCAAGTGAGGCTTACCGACGCTGGCATGGCTATTTTTTCCAGGGCTCAGCAGACGATTGATTCTTTACGAAGTTTAACTGCTGATCTGGCGGATATCATTCAGGTGCGAAAAGGACACATTAAGATTGGTATTCCGCCGATGGTGGAAACTTTTTTCCCCAAAGCGATCGGTGCGTTTAAAAAACAATATCCGGAAATTGAGCTTGAATTATATGAGGCCGGTTCAAAGAAGGTCGAAAGTGCCGTTGCTGACGGCACGCTGGATACCGGCGTGGTCATGCTGCCGATTAAGCGGCAGGAGGAGTTAAACTTGCTTTCTTTCATCAAAGATCCGGTGATGGTGATTGTTCATTCGGATAATCCGCTGGCGGAAAAGAATGCGGTAAGTATCAAGGAACTTCAAGCTGAGCCGCTCATCTTATTTCGGGAGGATTTTGCCCTGCATGATCACATTCTGGATAAGTTTGCCGAAAGCGGGTTTAAGCCGAAAATTGTTTGTGAAAGTTCTCAGTGGGATTTTATGGTCAATATCGTTGAGGCTAAGCTGGGTATTGCCTTTCTGCCCAGGATTGTTTGCAGCAAACTGGGTTCCCATAGCATCAAGTCACTGGAACTGCAGGAAACCATCAGCCCCTGGCATTTGGCGATTGCGTGGAAAAAGAATACCTACCTGTCTTTTGCCGCCAAACAGTGGTTGTTGTATGTCAGCAAGTTGTTTGGCGTTCCCTTGGAATTGCCGTACGACAGCGCAAAAAAAAGCGGCGGCCAGCAATGAGGTGCTAACCGCCAATACATGGGTTCTATTGATTTCATCTTTATTGTAACTCAGGGCGAAGGCAAGGTACAATACATGTTAGGTATGCTTATCATGCCTTTTGCTTATGCTTACAATTGTTTAAGACCGCGACAGCTTTTAAAGTCGCGGTCTTCACATTATTTTCAATAAAATACAGACAGAATTAGCCGAACCCATACGCAAGCAATCGTTTTCGGTCATTTAGTTTGCATTAGCAGCCAGGAATGCGGACTTCAAATGTTTTGAACAACTATATCAAATATTTCAAATTTACTAACCAGTGCTCAGGTGATATGCTATAAAATATATATTAATATTCAAAGTTTTCAGTTTTAAAGAACTGCAGAAAGATTTTCAACCGTGAAGGCGCGAAGAACACAAAGGAGGTGATGGTATTTTTATTAGATAATTCAAGATTTTTCTGCGGTCTCCATTTTTATTTTCCGTTGGGCTGTTTGCCAGTACTATAGGGATTTTGAACCGCGAGGGGGGATGGGCGGCAAGCATGCTCGTCTTTATAGCGGGTGTGCAATCTGTGAAGCGAAGAGTGGTCTTGACGAGGAGTGATGGCATGAAGGGTGTAAAAATGTTATCTGCAGGAGAACAAGGATTGGTGGTTGAATTTGGCAGTGTTATTAATGCCGAGGTAAATACCCGAGTCCATCAGATAACGCAACTGATTAAAACAAAGCTGGCTGGGGAAATCATTGAAGTAGTGCCAACTTATCGTTCGTTGTTGATTTATTTTGATCCATTATTGATTAAACGGTCCGATTTAATCCAGCACATTGAGAGCTTACTGTCCGAAGTGAGCGGTTTTGTCGAAAAGAAGTCCCAAGGTATGATTGTTTCTATTCCGGTGTGTTATGGTGGCGAATATGGGCCTGATTTGGAGTTTGTCGCTTCATATAATGGTTTGACTGTTGAGGAAGTGATTCATATCCATACGGCTACTCCCTATCTTGTCTATATGATTGGATTTACTCCCGGGTTTCCTTATTTGGGAGGAATGTCGGATCGTATTGCCACGCCGCGGCTGAAACAACCGCGAACCGCCATCCCTGCGGGATCAGTTGGCATTGCTGGCAGCCAGACAGGCCTTTATCCGATTCAAAGTCCCGGCGGGTGGCGTTTAATTGGGCGGACTCCGATTCGGGCTTTTAATCCGGAGTCCCCTAAACCGTTTTTGTTCGAAGCCGGGAATTACTTGCAGTTTGTTTCAATTTCTGCCGAAGAATATGTAATAATTCAACGTAAGGTTGAACTTGGCACCTATATTCCGATGGCAGAAAGCGTAGATGGAGGTGTAAAAAGTTGTGATTAAAGTGATGAAGCCGGGACTTTTTACTACCCTTCAGGACCGGGGACGTTGGGGATACCAGGCGTATGGAATGCCGGTTGCCGGAGTGATGGATCGATATGCCAGTCGAATGGCTAATTTACTGGCGGGCAATGCTGCTGATGCTGCAGTTGTGGAAATGACGCTGCTGGGGGCTGTTTTTCAATTTACACAGGAGGCCTGGGTATCTATTTGTGGCGCTGATATGGAGGCGACACTGAATGATCAACCGGTAAATAATTGGTCCGGCTTTTTTGTTGCCGCGGGCAGCGAATTGGCTTTCCGTTATGCTGTAAGCGGTTGCCGCAACTATCTGGCTGTACAGGGCGGATTTGATGTTCCGGTCGTGATGGGCAGCCGATCAACGTATACCCGTGCCGGTATTGGCGGGTTATGCGGCAGAAGCTTCAAAGCCGGAGATATTTTAAAGGTACTGCAAACCTCTGCCGGCGAGGTGAGTAAGACTAAAAAATTAGCGTCGGCTTTTATTCCGCGGTATGAGTCTGCATTGCGGCTTAGAGTCCTGTTAGGTCCGCAGGAAGAATTATTTACCCCGGAAGGGATTGCTGCTTTGTTTGATAATGGTTATGTGATTTCCAGTGATGCCGACCGGATGGGTTATCGTCTGGAAGGTCCGAAGATTCAACATGCCGGCAATCCGGATATTGTTTCCGATGCATTGGCTGAAGGAGCGATTCAGGTTCCGGGACACGGTATGCCGATCGTTATGATGGCAGACCGGCAAACTACCGGCGGTTATGCGAAAATTGGCACTGTTATCGGGCCGGATTTAATGCGATTGGCTCAGGCAAAGCCCGGCGACACAGTCCGTTTTGTCCGGTGCTCCGAGGAGGAAGCATTGGCGGCTTTGCGGCAAGAGCAGGAGCAATATGAACAAGCGGCTGCATGGGTTGCCAAACCGGCGGTCGGATCAACCGCTGCCAGACGATTTGTGGTTAAAATTGACGGACAAATTTATAATGTGGCGATAGAGGAGGAAAAATAACATGGCGAGAATTGATTTGAATTGTGATATGGGAGAAAGTTTCGGTGTCTACAAATTGGGTTGCGATGAAGAGGCTATGCCTTATGTAACGTCGATTAATGTGGCTTGCGGCTTCCATGCGTCAGACCCCAGTAACATGTTAAAAACGATCCGGTTGGCTAAGAAATACGGCGCAGCCATTGGCGCACATCCGTCATTTCCTGATTTGGTCGGGTTCGGACGCCGGGTTATGGCTGCGTCACCTGAAGAAATCAAGGCGGATGTTATTTATCAAGTCGGCGCCTTGGCGGGGCTTTGCCGGGCGGAAGGACTCAAACTGCAGCACGTAAAAGCCCATGGAGCACTGTATAATTTGGCGGGAAAAGATCCCAAAGTGGCAACGGCCATTGCCGAAGCGATTCTTGCTGTTGATCCGGAGTTGTATATGTTGTGCCTAGCGAATTCCGCCATGGTTACTGCGGCAAAAAACGTGGGTGTAAAATATGTGGAGGAAGCTTTTGCCGATCGGGCCTATACCAGTCAGGGAGCATTGGTTCCCCGCAAGCAGGAGGGTGCGGTGATTCATGATGTGAATGCGGTGGCGGAAAGGGTGCTGGAAATAGTCGCCAATAAAAGCGTGACGACTATTTCCGGGGAAATTCTGCCCCTTTGTCCCCAGACTGTTTGTGTACACGGCGATACTCCCGGCGCAGTCACGATGATCAAAACAATTCGGACTAAATTGGAGCAGCGAGGGGTTCGATTGGAAGCTTTTGGACAATAAAGAATTCTAAGAAAGGGACGAAGTCAACTAATCAGCAAGCCGTGAGTATGGATTCACTATAGGTAGGGATGGTTACAGCTGTTTTAAGGACAGCAGGTAACATATTAAGATAAGGGGGGATTCGTATATGAAACCAGCGGAAAAATCAACAAAGCAAAACAGTTCTCAACCGGTAAAATCCAATTGGAGCCTGCTGATGGGTGCCGCCTTTCTCATGGCAACATCGGCAATCGGCCCGGGATTTTTAACCCAAACTACGGTATTCACCCAAAAACTGGCGGCAAGCTTCGGTTTTGTCATATTGCTGTCGATTCTTATTGATATCGGCGCTCAGCTAAATGTATGGCGGATCATTGCCGTTGCCGGAAAACGCGGCCAGGATATTTCCAACATGGTTCTGCCGGGACTCGGCTATTTTGTCGCCTTTCTGGTTGTAGCAGGGGGGCTTGCCTTCAATATCGGCAATATCGCCGGCTGCGGGCTGGGGGTTAACGTCTTGTTCGGTATATCGCCGATTACCGGCGCAATCATCAGTGCAGTCATTGCCATCGCCATCTTTTTAAATAAAGAAGCAGGAAAGGCGATGGATCGCTTTACCCAGATTGCCGGTGTATGCATGCTCGGTCTTACCTTATATGTTGCTATCAAGTCCAGTCCGCCTGTGGGGGAAGCGGTCGCCAAAAGTTTTATGCCGGATACGCTTGATATCATGTCGATCGTGACACTGGTTGGCGGTACGGTTGGCGGTTATATTACGTTTGCCGGCGGGCACCGGCTGTTGGATGCGGGCATCACAGGAGTGGGTGCTTTGCCCCAGGTAACGAAAAGTTCTGTCTCCGGTGTTGTAATTACGGGCATTATGCGGATCATCCTGTTTTTAGCAGCCTTGGGTGTCATTGCCCACGGACTGACGCTGGATCCGGCTAACCCGCCGGCCTCAGTGTTTAAACTGGCAACCGGCGACGTCGGCTACAAGCTGTTCGGAGTCGTTATGTGGGCAGCAGCGATTACCTCAGTGATCGGTGCCGCCTATACTTCGGTGTCATTCATTCGGACCTTTAGTACCGGGATCGATAAACATTACCGGGCCGTGATTATCGCCTTTATTCTTATTTCCACAATGGTCTTTGCAGTCGTTGGCAAACCGGTCGCAGTTTTGATCTTTGTAGGTGCGCTTAACGGCCTGATCCTGCCGGTTACCTTAGGCACGCTTTTGGTGGCCGCTTATAAAAAGAAGATTGTCGGCGATTATAAACATCCGCTGTGGATGACAATTTTTGGAGTTTTAGTGGTTATTCTCATGACATATATGGGCGGGTATACTCTGATCAATGATCTGCCTAAAGCCTTCCTGTAAATTTGTCCACTATAAAAAAGTAAAAGGGGTTGAAAGAGATGCAAGATATTGCAGAAATAAGTCCGGCAGAAGCGCGGGAAATGTTCCGCCGCAATGAATGGCTGAAGCCTACATCGGGGATGGCAAGCGGCTATACGCAGGCTAATCTGGCGATTTTGAAAAAAGATCTTGCTTTTGATTTTCTGTTATTCTGCCAGCGCAATCCCCGGCCCTGTCCGGTGCTGGATGTAACAGAGCCCGGTTCGCCTGTGCCGCGCCTGGTAGCGCCTGAAGCCGATATCAGGACCGATATTCCGAAATACCGGATTTACCGTTATGGAGAAATGGTGGAAGAAGTAACCGATATTACGAAGTACTGGGAAGATGATATGGTGGCCTTTCTTCTCGGCTGCAGTTTTACCTTTGAATTTCCGATGATGAATAACGGCATTCCGGTGCGCCATATTGAAGAAAATTGCAATGTGCCGATGTTTAAGACGAGTATTCCCTGCGTGAAAGCCGGCAGATTCGCCGGGCCGCTGGTTGTCAGTATGCGGCCGATTCCGGAAAAGGATATCGTGCGGACGGTTCAGGTCACGTCCCGCTTTCCGGCAGTCCATGGAGCGCCGGTTCATATCGGCAATCCGGCCGGTATCGGGATTGCCGATATTCATAAACCGGATTTTGGCGATCCGGTTACCGTCAAGCCGGGCGAGGTGCCTGTTTTTTGGGCGTGCGGCGTGACACCCCAGGCCGCCGCCATGCAGGTGAAGCCGGAGCTGATGATTACCCATGCTCCCGGTCATATGTTTATTACCGATGTACGGGATGAGCAGTTCGGGGTTCTTTAATTTTACATAGCCGCAGGTAATCCCTATATACAGATATAGATTTAGGAGGATATTATGGTGCGAAGTCAGACCAGAATGATTTTAATTATGGCTATGCTGCTGCTTTTTCCTCTGACGGTTTTCTCCGCGCCGGCGGCTGACGAAAATGTCATCTGGATTAAAGGAACGGTACGCTATGCGGTAACAGAAGGTACGTATGGCATATTAAGCGACAAAGGGAAGAAATACCAGCCAGTCCGGTTAAGCAAGGAATTTCGTAAAGACGGTCTGGCGGTGGTGTGCCAGGTGAGGCTTCGCGATGATTTAGTTGGCGCCAGGATGTGGGGGCGGGCGGTGGAAATTCTGCAAATTAGTACAACAGACCGGTATATTGCCGCCGAAGAACGGCAGGTGATTCCTTTGTTGCAGGTCCGGATGGAAGCTTTTAACGGTCAGGACTTGGCTAAGCTGCAGGCGGTGGATGTTGTCGCCCGCAAACTTTCTTCCGAGCAGTTTACTGACTGGATTGGCAATTACGGTCATTTTACCTTGCGGGATGTGGAAATTGCCGATGCTGGTCCTAGCGAAATCAGAGGCGCTTGTTTATATAGCCGGGAACTGGTTAACGGACTGGATTTATCGGGAAACGTTAAATATACGATTATGGAATTTGTGCTGAATAAGATAGGTGACGGCTGGAAGTTTACGGCTACCGGTCCGTTTCGGCCAGGCGAAGGAATGGAGCTGGAGGATTCTGTGGCCGCCATGCTCCAGCGGGCTAAGACCAAGTATGGCACCGATGATTTGACAAAATGGCCTCATTAAATGTCAAAAAGGCGTTGAGACATCTGTCTCAACGCCTTTTTGACAGAAAGAGTCTGTCGTTTAAATTGGCGAAATATAAAAGCCGGAAATTCACTGGCCATTGTTTTAGAAAATAAGACAGAGACATTGAACGCCGCAAGGGTTCAATGTCTCTGTTCGGTTCACGGTTCTTATTCCTGGGAAGCCAGACGTTTGTAGCCTGCCAGTCTTTCGGCCGCATCTTTTTCGGTCTTTTCGAACAGTTTATCCGCAATATCCGGGAACTGTTTCTTGAGGGAAGCGTATCTGACTTCACCCATCAGGAAGTCTCTGAAGTTGGCGGTAGGAGCTTTGGAATCCAGGGAGAAGGGGTTTTTGCCATCCTCTTTCAACTGCGGATTGAAGCGATAGGATGCCCAATAGCCGGATTCTACCGCTTTTTTGGCTTCTTCCTGGCTCTTGCCCATGCCGGCTTTCAGGCCGTGGTTGATACAAGGAGCGTAGGCGATAATGAGGGACGGTCCGGGATAAGCCTCAGCTTCGGCAATTGCTTTCAGGGTTTGGTTCTTGTCGGCTCCCATGGAAACTTGCGCTACATATACATAGCCGTAGCTCATGGCCATCATGCCCAGATCTTTCTTTTTAGTGGTTTTGCCGTTGGCAGCAAACTGAGCGATTGCCGCTGTTGGAGTGGACTTGGAGGATTGACCGCCGGTGTTGGAGTATACCTCGGTATCAAATACCAGAATGTTGATATCCTCGCCGGAAGCCAGGACATGGTCTACGCCGCCGTAGCCGATATCGTAAGCCCAGCCGTCGCCGCCGAAGATCCAGTGGGAACGTTTCACCAGGAAATCTTTATTGGTATAGATTTTATTTAAGAGCTCATCGCTGCCTTTTTCCGATTCCAGCAGGGCGGTCAGCTTATCGGCTCTTTCCCGGGTGTCAGCACCATTGTTTTGGTTATCCAGCCAATCCTGGAAAGCGGCTTTCAGCTCGGCGCTGATATGCAGCTCAAGGGCTTTTTTTATGTCAGCCGCTAATGCGTCTCTTGTTTGTTTTACGCCCAGGAACATGCCTAAGCCAAATTCGGCAGCGTCTTCGAACAGAGAGTTTGCCCAGGAAGGACCGTGGCCTTTGTGGTTGGTGGTATAAGGCATTGCCGGTGCGCTTGCACCCCAGATGGAGGAACAGCCGGTAGCGTTGGCGATCATCATTCTGTCACCGAACAGCTGGGTAACCAGTTTGGCGTAAGGAGTTTCACCGCAGCCGGCACAGGCACCGGAAAATTCCAGCAGGGGCTGTTCGAACTGGCTGCCTTTAACAGTAAGTTTGTTCATTGGGTTGGCTTTTGGCGCAACGGTCATGGCATAATCCCAAAGCTTGGTGTTGTCCAGCTGAGTAGCCAATGGCTTCATAACCAGGGCCTTTTCTTTTGCCGGGCAAACCTGGGCGCAGTTGCCGCAGCCGGTGCAGTCCAGCGGTGAGATGACCATGCGGTAGTTCATGCCCTTGGCGCCGATTGCCGGTTTGGTTTCAAAACCGGCGGGAGCTTTTTTAACTTCAGCCGCATCAGTCAGAATGGGACGGATGACTGCATGAGGACATACATAGGCACATTGGTTACACTGAATACAATTGTTGATTTGCCATTCAGGAACGTTAATAGCAATTCCGCGTTTTTCGTAAGCGGCAGTTCCTACCGGGAAGGTGCCATCGGCTAAATCAACGAAGGCGCTGACAGGGAGCTTGTCACCGTCCTGACGGTTCATGGGATTCTGAATATTTTTTATGAATGCTGGCAGATGAGAGTCGTCAATGGCTTCGTCCGCCGCATTTTTCCAGGAAGCCGGAACATTAATTTTTACAATAGCGTTAACGCCTTTGTCGATGGCAGCGTTGTTCATATTCACTACGTTTTGGCCTTTTTTACCATAGGAAGTCACAACGGCATCTTTCAGATATTTAATTGCATCTTCGACTGGAATGATATCGGCAATTTTGAAAAAGGCTGATTGCATAATCATGTTAATTCTGCCGCCTAAGCCAATTTCCTGAGCGATTTTGACGGCATCCAGGGTATAAAAGTTGATGTTGTTGTTCGCAATGTAGCGTTTCATGAACCCAGGTAAATTTTCTTCCAGTTCCTGTTCATTCCAAATACAGTTTAACAGGAAGTTGCCGTTTGGCTTCAAACCTTCCAGAACATTATATTTGAAAACATAGGATTGGTTGTGGCAGGCGACGAAATCAGCCTTGTTGATAAGATAAGGCGATTTGATCGGTTTTTTGCCGAAACGCAGGTGGGAAACGGTAATACCGCCGGATTTCTTGGAGTCATAAGCAAAGTAGCCTTGGGCGTACATGCTGGTATGGTCGCCGATGATTTTGATAGCGCTTTTATTAGCGCCAACGGTGCCGTCCGATCCCAGACCCCAGAACTTACAGGCTTTGGTGCCTGCCGGAGTGGTATCAATATCCTGTCCAACCGGCAGAGATTTGAAAGTAAGGTCGTCTTCGATGCTGACAGTGAAACCGTCTTTTGGCTGGGATTGCTTCAGGTTGTCAAAGATTGGAACAATATGAGCCGGAACGATGTCTTTGGACCCTAAGCCGTAGCGGCCGCCAACGATAACCGGCTGCGATTCTTTGCCGTAGAAAGCGGATTTAACATCCAAGTACAGTGGTTCAGCCAAGGAACCGGGTTCTTTTGTTCTGTCGAGAACAGCAATTTTTTTAACTGTTTTCGGGATATACTTAAAGAAATGTTTGAGGGAGAAGGGACGATATAAATGGACGGTTAACAGGCCGACTTTTTCGCCTTTGGCATTTAGATAATCAACGGTTTCTTCGATGGCATCACAGGAAGAGCCCATGGCGATAATCATCCGGTCGGCATCTTCGGCACCATAGTAGTTGAACAGGTGATACTCACGACCGGTCAGCTTACTGATTTCAGCCATGTAGTTTTCTACGATTTCCGGCAGCGCTTCGTAGTATTTATTGGAAACTTCTCTTTCCTGGAAGTAGATATCCGGATTTTGCGCTGTACCGCGCACTACCGGATGATCCGGGTTCAAGGCGTTGCGGCGGAATGCATTTACTGCATCCATATCTACTAATTTTGCCAGTTCGTCATATTCCAGGACTTCAATTTTTTGGATTTCATGGGAAGTGCGGAATCCATCAAAAAAATTGATGAAAGGCACTTTACCTTTGATGGCGGCGAGATGGGCAACGGCGGCCAGATCCATAACCTGCTGCACACTGCTTTCCGCCAGCAGGGCAAAGCCGGTTTGCCGGGCAGCCATTACATCCTGGTGGTCGCCAAAGATGTTCAGCGAGTTGGCGGCAAGAGCGCGGGCACTGACATGAAATACGCCGGGCAGCAATTCACCGGCAATTTTGTACATGTTGGGGATCATAAGCAGAAGACCCTGAGAAGCAGTGTATGTAGTAGTCAAAGCACCTGCTTGCAAGGAACCGTGAACGGCGCCGGCGGCACCGGCTTCAGATTGCATCTCCATAAGGCGGACTTTTTGGCCAAAGATATTTTTGCGACCCTGAGCGGCCCATTCATCACAATGCTCGGCCATCGGAGACGACGGGGTAATCGGATAGATTGTTGCCACATCGGTAAACGCGTAGGAAATATGAGCGGCAGCGGTATTTCCATCCATGGTCTTCATTTTTCTCATTACTGATTATTCCTCCCTTTTTTTAAATAAAATAAGATTATGCAGCTTTATTGTTGCATAATTATAGATGGTAAACCCATCATGGGTGGTACTATTGCGCCAAACGCGCCTTGAATTAATTCGATACGGTTTATGCATTTTTAAACAATAATACAAAATGCACAACTATCTTCATTACTTACTATACACCTATACCGGAACAATGTAAATATAGGGGCGCCATTTTGATTACGGTATTTCCTGCAGTTGCTTTATGAAAATAATTTCACAAAGTTATAGTGCTTGAATTGTTTTAAAATTAAGAATAAATATACATTTTTTACATAAATATAATTTTTTTTTAGGCCATGGTGTAAAGACGCGGTGACGGTTTTCATCTGAGACGAAAGGCTGTCACCGCGTTCTTTGCTTTTTGAGAAAGATTATTCCGGGAGAAGACGCTTTTTTTTGGCAGGTACGGCAGTGAGGAGAATTTGGTTGTTTTGGCCGGTTACTTTGATAGTATAATCAACGATTCCTTGTTTATACAAGTTGAGTTTGAGTTCTACCAGGGCTTTACCGACTTTTTCCTGCAGCTCGGGGGTGAAGAAGGAAAGGTTGAAGTCATTGGCGGAAGTTTTTCCGTTGTGCCCCGATGGCTTTGCGGCGGGTTCGTCGTCGATAATGTGTTCGAAGGTGGTTTTTTCTTTATAACCTGCCAGCATATCAGTATCGCTTAGGTTTTTTTGGATTTTGGCCATAGCGGTCACCTCTTTTTTTACTGTTAATTTAACATGATGTAAGACCGCCGTCAACTGGCCAGGCAGAACCAGTGACGAAGGAAGCGGCAGGAGAGGCCAGAAAGCAGATGACGGTGGCGATTTCTTCCGGCCGGCCGATGCGACCGAGGGGATAGACAGAGGCCATTTCTTTCAGACAGGCGTCACGATTCGGTGCCATAGCCAGTTGTTGTTTCAACAGAGGGGTATCGATATCACCGGGGCAAACGCAGTTAACCCGTACGTTATAGCGGGCCAGCTCCAGTGCCAGTGCTTTGGTGAAAATGGTTACCGCGCCTTTGGCGGCGCAGTAAGCGCTGCAGAGAATGTTGCCGTTTAGGCCGGCATCAGAGGAAACGTTGATGATGGAGCCTTGGGTTTTGCGCAGTGCCGGGACAGCGGCCTGACAGATAAAGTAAGTGCCTTTGACGTTGACATCCATAATCCGTTCATATTCTTCCGGCGTGACTTCGGTGATCGCTTTTTCCAGATAGATGCCGGCAGAGTTGACCACGATATCCAGTTTTCCATAGTGCTCCACAGTCTTATCAACGGCTTGCCGGCAGGCCGTTACCCGGGAAATATCGCCCTGGATATAGGTTGCCTGTTCGCCGAACTCAGCCAGCTCGGCGAGCGCCTGCCTGCCTTTGCTTTTTTGACTGCCGATCAAGGCAACTCTGGCTCCGCCTTGCAGCAGCAACCGGGCGGTCGCCAGGCCGATGCCGGAAGTGCCGCCGGTAATAAGGGCTACTTTGCTTTTAAAGTCGTAGAGCACGCTATATATCACCTGTCTTTTATGGGTTATGGGCCAACAGGCAAATTCCTGCTAACATGCTATGATTAACCCACAACAGCACCATTATTTAACCGTAATAAACGCTGATATTTAACAATAATATTAAGTTCACTTACATGATAGCAGTTTTTGGTATATGTTTACAGCATTTGTATAAATTTTTTTATTTACTTTATATGGAATTGTTCAAATTGTTATTGGAATATATATTGACAAAGACAACTAAGCCTATTAGTATAGTATCTGTAATGATATTCATTATCAATTAAGAATACCCTATTGTTTTAAATTATGGCAAAAATCAGGGTTTTTTTGTATATTTTATTGAAACACTATATTTTTTTGTCTACACAATGATAATGATTATTGTTATCAATTAAAAAGAAAGGAGGTGGCAGAGTGATAAAAACATTGAATGACCTTTGCCCGGGGGAGGTTGCTGTTGTTGCCAAGGTGACGGGAAACGGCATGGTCAAGCGCCGAATTATTGATATGGGTTTGGTTGCCGGTACAGAAGTGCTGCTGCAAAAGCTTGCACCCCTTGGTGATCCTATGGAAATAAAGATCAAAGGATTTAATCTTTCTTTGCGCAAAACGGAAGCGGCAATGATTGAAGTTCAGGTATGAGATAGTTTTACGATAAAAATCAGGAATGGTTTAGATAAAAGCAAAAAAAAAAGGAGGCTGCAGTATGGCAGATAATGCAGGGGTGACGGTCGCATTAGCCGGAAATCCGAATTGCGGTAAGACGACAATTTTTAATAATATTACAGGGGCTCGTCAGCATGTAGGCAATTATCCCGGGGTAACCGTTGAAAAACGGGAGGGATTCCGGCGGTTTCAAGGCAAGGATTTACTGGTAGTCGACTTACCCGGGACATACAGTCTAACGGCCAATGCGTTGGACGAACTGGCGGCACGCAACGTTATCATTAATGACAAGCCGGATATTATTGTTAATATTCTGGACGCATCGAATTTGGAACGGAACCTATATCTGGCAGTCCAGCTGTTAGAGCTGGAAAGACCGGTAGTACTGGCGCTGAATATGGCGGATGTGGCGGAAAAAATGGGTAATAAAATACAAGACAACGTGCTGGAGGACAAACTTGGCGTACCGGTAACGCGGACGGTCGGCAACCGCAATCAGGGAATGGAGGAGCTGTTACAGACCGTCATTGAAACTGCGGCCGAAAATAAGTTTCACCCGTTCACTTTAGATTATGGTGAAAAAATAGAAACAAAAATTCAGGAGCTTGCCGATGGGCTGGCAAACATGGCAGCGGTTCATTATCCATTGCGCTGGCTGGCGATTAAGCTGCTGGAAAATGATCAGCAGGTACAACAGTCTGTTGACAGCCTGCCTGGCGGAAATAAAATTTTGTCACTGGCGGCAAACGCGCGTACTGATTTAAGAGCAGCACTTGGCGAAGACCCTGAAATTATCATTGCGGAGTGCCGCTATCATTTTGCCGGTGAAATCTATCAGGCAGTGGCTGTAAAGCGCAGAAAATGGACGCAAACGGCGTCGGATAAATTGGATCGTATTTTAACCCACAGGGTATTGGGTCTGCCAATCTTTTTTGCCATTATGTGGATATTGTTTAATTTCGTGTTTGCTGTTGGTCACTATCCCCAGGACTGGATTGCAGATGGAGCAAAATGGCTGGGCGATTTTGTCGGTCAGAGTCTGGCGGAGGGCGATTTAAAGTCGCTGCTGCAGGATGGCGTGATTAGCGGTGTCGGTACGGTTTTAAGCTTTTTGCCGCAAATATTGCTGCTGTTTCTCGGCATCGCGCTTCTGGAAGACACCGGTTATATGGCCCGGGCTGCATTTGTTATGGATCGTGTCATGAGAGCGGCCGGATTACACGGGAAGTCGTTTATTCCTCTACTGCTGGGATTTGGCTGCAATGTTCCGGCGATTATGGGTACGCGAACCCTGGAAAACCCACGGGACCGCATGGTCACCATCCTGGTCAGCCCTTTTATGAGCTGCAGCGCCAGATTGCCGGTTTACGCACTTTTGATCGGCGTATTTTTCCCCGCTGAATGGGCCGGCAGTGTGATGTTCTCTGTTTATTTTATTGGTATTGCTGTAGCGGTGCTTTCCGCCGTATTGTTCCGCAAATACTTATTCCCCGGTTCAACAGAAGCTTTTGTGATGGAAATGCCTCCTTATCATATTCCCACGCTGCGCAGTATTGCGACTCATATGTGGGAACGGAGCGCGCTGTATTTAAAGAAGGCCGGAACATTGATACTGGCGGCTACTATTTTAGTTTGGTTTTTGACAAACTATCCCAGTGATCTGCCGGACGGCCGGGATTTTACCGGGGAAAAAACACAAGTGGAAGAAATGTTTACGCAGCAGACACAGAATTTTGTCTTGCAGCCTTTAGGGATAGAAACACTGGAGGCTAATCCGTCATTGCAGGAGCTGATTGCCCGTATCGACGAAGCGAATACTCTGGAAGAGGATGAGGATCCTGCAGCGCCGGCAGATGCGGCGGATGTAATAGATCAGACAAAGGAGGCCCGTCTTGCTGCCCTGGAGCAAGAACAACCGCAGCTTTTCTCCTATGCGCTGCAATATTCAGTTTTGAATCAACAAAAAGAAGATCGCCTTGACGACTTGAAAAAAGAAGAAGCATCGGAAAAACTAGCCTATAGTTATGCCGGCCGGTTTGGTAAAATGGTCGAACCGGTGATTGCGCCGCTGGGGTTTGACTGGAAAATGGGTGTCGGTCTTGTGGCTGCGGTAGCGGCGAAAGAAGTTTTAGTGAGTACTTTGGGGACAATTTATAGTGTTGGCGACGTGGAAGACGATTCGTCCGGATTGGAACAGGCAATTGCGTTGGATCCCGGATTTACGCCGCTGATCGCTTACTCTTTGATGATTTTTACCTTGCTGTACTCTCCTTGCCTGGCAGCGCTGGCCGTTGCCCGCCGGGAAACAAATTCGTGGAAATGGCCGTTGTTTAGTGCGGCGTATTCTACCGGCTTGGCCTGGATATGTGCTTTTGCCGTCTTCCAGATTGGTATACTGCTGGGATATTGAGCAATGAAAAATGACGAAACCAGAAACTGACTGCAAGACAAAAGGGAGAGACTGTTTTCTCTTCAAGCGGACTAGCATTTAGTAAACCGGTAAAAAATGCGGCGAAGCGGTATTTGACGGCTGATGAATGAAGGAGGAATCGTCTTGGTTACTAAGCTTCGACTGGCGTTACTGCTCTTAACCGTCGTTCCGCATAGCATTGTTTTTGCTATGTATAACACGGCTGTGGCAGCCGATCGCTTAGCCAGTCAAGTCGAAGCAGTATTGCTGGTGATTGCGCTGCTATTGGCATTGGGCGTACCAGGGGTCGTGGTTCGATGGCTGATTGGCAGCCCGTTAGCTAAGATCCGCCGGTTTTGCAGGCATGTTAAGCAGGGAAGTTATCAGGAGCGGCTGGTATTGCCCAATGAATCCTGCGATGGCGATGGCGAGGACGAAATCGTGGTTTTGATGCGAGATATGAACTGGATGGCCCGGCAAATTGAAATTAGGGAAAAGAATTTACAGCAGCTTATCGTTGATTTGCAGCTTTCCCATCAGCGAACAGCAGAGCAAAATCAGCATTTGGTTTCTATGAACCAGGAATTGCTGGATACGCAGCGGCGGTTAAAAGCACAAACTGCTGCTCTGGGAAAAGCCTGCTGCAGAATGCAGATTATGGCAATGACCGATCCTCTTACTGAAATTGCCAACCGGCGCTGCTTTTTCGATACCCTGAAACAAAAATTTGCCGAAGTGGAACGTAATTGTCTGCCGTTGTCTTTGGTAAGCCTGGATATTGATTGGTTTAAACTCAAGCTTTGTATTTTTCTAAACAGCATGGCCGAAATCGAATTTCTGTATTTGATCCGGATACGCACTCCATTCAGCAAGTCATTTAAATCAGTTGCGAGGAAGCGTTAATATGATGGATTATTTTACGCGGAATGATTTGCATGATATCGTTGAGGCGTTGGCTACTGCTCTTGATGCGAAGCATTCTTCTACCTTAGGACATTCCGAAAGAGTCGCGGAACTTTCGGAATTGCTGGCAAAACATCTGGGCTTATCGGCGGCGGAACGAGAAAAAGTTCATGTAGGAGCTCATCTCCATGATATTGGTAAAATAGGAATTCCTGACGCAGTGTTAGATAAGCCGGGGAAGTTAACCAGACAAGATTTTTTATTATTCGTCAGCATCCTGTCATTGGGAATGATATCATCAAAAAGGTGAAGATTCTTTTACCCGTTGCCGATATTGTGCGCCATCATCATGAGCGTTTTGACGGGAAGGGCTATCCTGACGGACTTTGCGGCAGAAGTATTTCTTTAGGAGCAAGAATTGTGGCGGTAGCGGATGCTTTTGACGCCATGACCAGCAGCCGAACGTACCGCACTGTATTTAGTTTGGGTGATACGATGAATGAAATGCTGCGCTGCCGGGGCAGTCAGTTTGATCCGGAGATTGTGGATGCATTAAGCACAATTATCGCAGAGAAAAGTCAGGCACTGCTGCATTTGTCAGTGTAAAATTTTTGATAAAGTGAGGTGGATTTGCTATGTCAGTGGTAGTAATTGGCGGTGATTATCTGGGCAGTATTGAAAAGAACCTTTATTCCATGGGGGTTACCGAATTACAGCACATCACAGGAAGGAAAGCATTGGATAAAAGCAAGGTAAGTGTACCGAAGGGGACAGATTTTATTCTAGTGTTTACGAATTATGTAAACCATGCTACGGCTCAAACTGTGAAAGAAATTGCAAAATCGCGAGCAATACCGCTGGTGTATGCTAAAAGATCCTGGCGGGCCGTAGAGGAAAAGCTAAAGAACAGTCATTTAATGGATTTTTGTTAAAGGAGGTTATGAAATGCAGACAGTCATAGTGGGAGTGATTGTAGTATTGGCATTAGGATATATGGCGTATTTAGGCTGGTGCAGAATTACGGGTAAAGACGTATGCCAGTGCGGCAGCGGGACGTGTCCAGGCGGAGAAATATGCCATTGCAAGTCATCAAAACTGCCGGAGTAATTTTTGAGGATAGATTAGGACCGGAAAACAAGAACTATTTGCAGAGGATGGTGTTTATGAAAAAAATTATTCCCTTGATGGTGCTCGGGTTAAGCGTTTATATGCTGCCGGCGGCTTTCGCCGCCCCGGTTCAGCTGACAGGCGATGTATTGGTAAAATATGAGAAAGATACGGCGTCAGGCAGTCCGGATGTTTCCGGTACGATGAGTACCATCCGGCTGAAAGCGACAACGGAGTTGGGAGATGGCTGGTCGCTGTACGCCCGCC
>JBDKTO010000016.1 GCA_039680175.1 Veillonellales bacterium
CGGGAGCAGAAGATTAGCGAGCATCAGCTAGAGTTAGACAATTATAAAGCTTCGGGAATCAATGTCGCTAATGATATCCAGTATCTAAGAGATAATCAAGGGATGGAAACCGTCAGCTTATTTAATAAAGTAGCGTCGCTGATAAGCAGTTACTCATATGATAGAGTAGAAGCCCCGTCTATTTTATCTCCGAGCAATACTGCGTTTGATAACGTAGAGTATGCTGCGGATGGAACCGTTACGGAAATAAACCCTGACGGAGTATCAAGTGATGAGGCAATACAACAGAGTGAAGATCGAAATAAGGTGTTTAACGGTATCGGGCAAGAGTTTAGTGATTTTTTCAGCAGCCCTATTATAGAAAATCTGCCATTAATTTTAGCTGGCACGGCTATTTCTACAGGGATAGAGCTTCAAAATTCAGCAAATCCATTGGGACTGTCGATGGGGTCGAGTAATGCCACGAAGGTGGTAGATGGTATAAACGTAGTTGAGGGTAAAGTCGGTGGGAAAATACCTATAGAGGAATTTACAAAAATCAGAAGTCAATCAATACACAATGCAAATGCAGAAGCAAGTTCGATGACTCTCGGTAAATATACACCTACAGTAGAAAACGGGGTTGAAAATTGGGCAAAACCTGGGCCGGATTCATATATTGCTAAGGCTGGAGACAAATCTACATATTTTGATTTAGGAAGTGAATGGGAAAATATTCAGAGCAGGTATAATTTAACTGGCGAAGAAATGTTTAATTACTTTAATAAGCCTGCACTTGACGATGCTGTCCGCAATGGTAAAACTATCCAATTTTCACATAAGCCTGACTTAGAAATATATAAAGGTAGCTATCTAGCTGAGGAGTGGAATTACTTGAAGAATGAATACGGATATTCAATACTTATTGAAGGCGAAGGGGGAATTTGGTATGCAAAATAATGCAGAAGACATAGCGATTGACATTATTAACAAATTGAAAAATTATTTTGGCAGCAGATTCGAAGGGTTCTCAGTATGTTCCATTACTGATGAACCTTATAAGATGTTTAGTATTAAATTCACGGCGTATAATTATTTTTCAATTATTCTTAATTATGACAGAGGGAGCTTTGGTTGCAGTATTTCTAATGGTGGAGAAGGAATTGCTTTAAAAAGTAACCAAAACTGGTATGACAAAGCGGATATGAACATTTTTTTTAAAGAGCTAGAACAGCAGATAGAGTTGCGAATACCAGATAAATTTTTGGAATTTTACGGATGGAAATGACTTTGTCTATTGAGTTTTAAACACAGAGCATAGAAATTGACCGCAGAATTCAGATTCTGCAGTCAGTCACCCGCAATCCTAGCGAAGCGTCAGTACCGTCTAGAGCGGTAGCGTCGCATTTGACGCAATTGTCGCTTTAGGCGGACAACAACACAAAAGACAACAGTAGCAGCATCTTCACGGATGCTGCTACTGCCGTCACACGGCGGTATCACATAGGCGGTCCGGTGCTTCATCATCCCGGTAGAGATGTTGACCAAGAGAAGCATGACGCAACCCGGGGCCTGCATTTTGCCTTGCCCTCGGCGATATTCCTGTAGTCGCCGTGGAATAAACGGCCACACCTTTTGTAACTATACATCAAGTAAAAGCGACAGCATCTTTTGCGATGTTGTCATTTTTATTGAATAGAGTTTTCTTACATTCCTACATCAAAAAACAATTAAATCAGAGGAGGAAAACAATGGTGCAATTTCCAGACATTCAGCAACCGGTATACCCCTTTACCACTAAGATCAAAGATCCCTCGCTGCAGTCAGAAATGGAGAACGGGTTGGTGATTTCGCGGGCTAGGTTTACCCGGGCGCCGCAGACCTTTACTTTGAAGTGGACGGCTCTACCGGCCGCAGATTATGCGGCCTTGCGGAATTTTTACTGCAATACGGTTTATGGCGGCAGCTTGGCGTTCAATTGGTATTATCCAACCGTAGCCAATGATCCGTATTCCGGCAAACTATTTTCTGTCCGCTTCACGGGGGGAGACATTAGTTTCGAGTTAGCGGCACCGGGCTACTATTCCGGTACACTAAACATCCAGGAGGTGTAATATGCTTAATTTATCAGTGGCGGGCATGCTGGAAAAAAGCCAGCTTTCCAGTGACGGTGTATGGCTTTTACTGGTAGAAATCGCCATTCCGCATTCCGATGAGCCGTTGCGGCTGGTGCGCAATAACGAGAACGTTATCTGGAACAGCCATACCTGGAATGCTTTCAACCTTAAGCTCGGAGAAGTTACGGAGGACAACAAAGGCAGGCCGCAGTCTATACCGTTGCAGATTTCCAATCTTACGCAGACGGTTCAGGCCTACGTAGAACAATACAGCGGTTTGACCGATGTAACAATCATCCTGCGGGTAGTTCATTCTCAGCATCTGGACAACTCCGCTCCCGAGTTGGAAGAGATCTTTACCGTGGAGTCCACAACCTGTGACAGCAAATGGATTACCTTTTATCTTGGCTGTGAATTGTCCATTAAGCGGCGCTTTCCTCCCCGGCGGATGCTGAAGCACTTTTGCGCCTGGCGCGATCAGTACCAGGGCATTGAGTGCGGCTATAACGGCCCCCTGGCGGAGTGCGACGGTACGCTGAAAGCCTGCCGCTTGCGGGGCAATGCGGCCCGTTATGGCGGCGAACCCAGTATTCCGGAAGGTGGGCTGTATGATTAATGAGTACAACATTTAGCGACTTAATCGGGATTCCTTTTGTCGACGGCGGGCGCGACCCTGCCAGGGGGCTTGATTGCTGGGGACTGTCTACGGAAGTATTCCGGCGTTACGGCTTGGAATTGCCCGATTATACAATCTCCTGTGAAGCTGCCAGTATGATCAACCGTGAAGTCAATAAGCAACGACAATTTTGGCGCAGGTGCGAAGGAGCAATCCCCGTTCCCGCGCTGGTTGTAATCCGGTTTACCGTGTATTGCGACCATACCGGGGTCTACATCGGCCAGGGAAGATTTATTCACACCCGTAAGGGAGTGGGTGTCAATATCGACCGGGTTGACAGCCCTGCCTGGGCAAAACGTATTGAAGGATTCTATGTACCGGAGGTGATGGCATGCTCACAATAACCGTATTGAAAAACCCGTTTAACCACAGTGAAAAAGAAAATTACGTCTGTGAATATAGTCCCGGCAAATCGGTCTATGAGTATATCCAGCCTTATATCATGGGGCTGGATGAGTATATTGTCAGCGTTAACGGCAATGTCGTAGAAAATGCCAAAGAACAGCTGGCCGGCAGTGACGATTGGCTGGCAGTCTGTCCGGTTGTCGGCAAAAGTGGCTCGGACTGGTTTCGGTCTGCTTTTACGATTGCTTTGGGAACCTGGACAGGTGGAGGATTCGCGAAATATTTAGACAAAATAGGAGTTAAAGGTGTTTGGGGTGCCCTGGCAAAAGGCGCCGTTGGTATGATAGGCGGCAGTCTAATCAACCACTGGTTTCCGGCAGCCAAGCCGGAGCCGATCGCAACAAAATCGACCTATAACTGGAGCAATGCGCAGTCGCAGACCGGTCAGGGCAATGCACTGGCCGTCACCTATGGCACCATGCGGACTGCCGGTCAGGTGCTGGCTCAGCATGTGTCGAGCGATGATGAGAACCAGTACCTGAATATCCTGCTGTGCGGCGGTGAAGGGCCGATTGACAGGATCAGCGATATCCGCATCAACGATAATCCTATTTCTTACTATAAAGACGTAACTGTCGAGACCCGGCTGGGTACTAATGAGCAAACGGCAATCGCTAATTTTGGCGACATTTACGACGATCAGCCTTTAGACTACGAGCTCAACACCGATAGTACCTGGACAACGCAGCAAACGGAAGGAAATGGTGTACAAGGGTTGGAAGTCACGCTGGATTTTCCCGGCGGTCTGTACTATATAAATGATAAAGGCAATCTTACGAATGCAGCCGTTACGGTAATAATGCAGTATCGCAAAGTTGGCGATACAAGCTGGAGCGATTTCACCACAGCAACAATTACTGCAGCGAAAAACAATGCGTTTTTCCGCACATACCGGCTGGATCATCTTCCTGCCGCTCAGTATGAGGTAAGAGCGCAGTGCACGGCCAAAAGCGGCACAAGTACCCGGCATTCGACACGGGTGTATTGGACGCAGTTGTCCAGCATCATGTATGATGATTTTACCCGTCCCGGCAAGGTATTGATCGGTATCAAAGCGCTGGCGACCAGCCAGTTGAGCGGAGGCATGCCGTCAATCACCTGGCTGCAGACCCGTGACAAGGTTTGGGTGTGGAACGCCGAAGCAAGCGCGTATGAACAAAAATCCGCTGCGAATCCGGCCTGGGCAGCTTATGACATGATTCACCGCTGCCGGCAGTTAAAAAATATCCATAGCGGTAACGATGAGTTTGTTGTTCAAGGCGCTCCGGCATCGCGGGCAGTGTATCAGGATTTTGTCGGATGGGCCGCATTTTGCGAGGAGCGAAAGCTGACCTTTGACTATATTTTCGATACGGCGGACGATCTGTGGACATTGCTGCAGAAACCGGAAGGCGTCGGTCGGGGCAAGGTAATCATGCGGGGAACAAAATTCGGCTGTGTCTGCGATGCGCCCGGTGAGCCGGTGCAGTTGTTTACGGTCGGCAATATCCTGGCCGATAAGTTTGAAGAAACTTTTGTTAGCCTGAAGGACCGGGCTAACGCCATAGAAATTTCTTTTCCCAACAAAGACAAGGCGTATGAAAAAGAAGTGATCACGGTTTATGCCGATGATTATAATAAAGCGACCGAACCCAATATCACCCAGATTACTATGGATGGGGTGACTACGGTTGAACAAGCTTATCGGGAAGCTAAATACCGGCTGCGGCTGAATCAATATTTAATGCGGACTGTGGAACACAGCGCCGATATTGATGCAATTGCCTGCCAAATCAATGATATTGTTTTGCTGGCCCATGATGTGCCGCAATGGGGATTTTCCGGACGGCTGCGCAGTGCAACGGCCACTACGCTGCAGCTTGACCGGGAGGTAACGCTGGAACCGGGCAAATCCTATGCGGTGGCCCTGCAGATTACCAATACGGCGGCGACCACGAATCAAAATGTCCAAAGTATTGTGACTGCAGCCGTACAGGGTGTGACGGAGGAAACGGTCACCGCGGCAGTTACTCTTGTCAGTCCGCTGTCTATTGTGCCGCAGGCATGGGATTTATACAGTTTTGGCGAAACGAATAAAGTCGTCAAACCGTTCCGGGTGCTTAAAATCAGCCGGGATCAGGATTTAAAGCGCAAAATCACCTGTCTTGAATATATCGAAGCTGTTTATACTGAGGCAACGGATATACCGGAAATAAATTATAGCGACTTAGAGACTACCGTCGAAGTCAGCAATGTAAACGTCAATGAAAATACCTATCGCCAGAAAGACGGCACAATGGTTTCTGATCTGGATATTTCCTGGAGTATACCGCGCGCTACCAGAATCGCTGGCTATAAGGTCCTGTACAGCAGCGACAATGGAACGACCTGGAATCAATGGTGCAGCGGGTTAACCGCACTAAGCACTTCCATAGTGGGCGTAAAAACGGAAACTACCTATTTGGTCAAGGTTTGTACCATGAATGAATTTGGTGCTGTATCGAACGGAATTCAAGCTTCGTTATACGTTACCGGCAAAGATTTTCCCCCATCCGGTGTTTCCAGTGTAGCAGCTTCCTTTGACCCTACAGATTCAACTAAGATTACGCTGTCTTGGCCGGCGGTAGATGATATTGACCTGGCGGGGTATCGAATCCGGGAAGGGACAACGGTTATTGAAAAACTGGCTCAAATTACTACTTATACCTATGTTGCAACCGAAAGCCGTACCCATACTTTTTCGGTTACTGCCGTCGATAACTCGGGCAATGAATCGGATACCGCGGCCGTAGTAACTGTCAATGTAACGGTGGAACCTGCCAATGTTCAAAAGTTTGCGGTGGAGCAGCGAGCGTCGAACCGAAACTATGTGGACATGTCATGGAAGGCAAACGGTGATACGAGTTTATCGCATTACGAAATCCGAATGGGAACAACTGACGATTGGGCTTCGGCAACCGTTATTGCCAGCCAGCTAAAAGCTACGAGTTTTAGTTATCAGCTGACGAAAGAAGCCTATACGTATTTCTTGATCAAGGCGGTAAATTCCAGCGGATACTATAGTACTTTGGCCGCCGGCGGCGCATTGCAGGTGGTGTTAAAACCGGATGCTGTTACTCGGCTTAGCGCCGTCCAGAGTATAAAGGATAAAAGTATTGCTATTTTAACGTGGGCTGCGGTAAGCGGAGATGATATCGCCGGGTATAAAGTCACGGTAGATGATTACACCTATAGCACGAAGGAATTGACTTTTAGTTATGAGGTGCGTGAAAATAGAACCTATACTTTTACGCTGCAAGCTCTGACTACGGCGGGATTTTATTCTAAAGAGACAAGCTGCAGCATTCCCGTGACGATATCGGCAGCAGACGTAACCGGATTTTCCGTCAATCAATCATCCACTGACCGGACGAAAATTATTTTGACATGGGACACTCCGGCGGAACTGGATGTATCTTACTACATTATCAAGAAAGGAACGGCATGGGAAACTGCCGATATCTTAGGCAGCCGGGTAACCGGGACAAAATTTGAAACGCAGATAACCACGGAGACAGAACAATCATTTTTAATCAAAGCGGTTACTCTGGCCGGAAATGAGAGTCAATATCCGGCGAAAGTCAGTGGGATCTTTGATCTAAATCCCGCACCGGTAACAAACATCGTTTTGTCACAGTCATTTGCCGATAAATCTGTACTTAACATATCATGGACGGGAATTCTGGAGAGCGATCTGGCTTACTATGACATACGCGTCGGTCCTTCCTGGGATGGGGCAGTACCCATTGTGACTACCCAAGAAACGAATTGTAACTATACTTTAAGTGCCAGTGGATCGATAAAGATACTCATAAAAGCAATGAACGTTGCCGGGTTCTACTCCGATGAAACGGCGGCAACCCTCTATTGTACGGTAGAGCCGGCGGCGGTATCCAATTTCCGCGTATACCAAAACGGTGTGTATGTGGAACTCTTCTGGGATAAAGCGGGTGAGCCCGATGTAGTAAGCTATGAGATTCGGGAAGGAGCTAGCTTTAACACAGGCTCTTTAGTGGTAACGGGGCAGACATCTACCAGCTATCGGTATGTCGTGGATACGGAACGGAAGTACCAGTATCACATTAAAGCAATTAATAAAAGCGGCTTCTATAGTTTATCGGCCACTAGCGGCAGCGCAGCAGTGAGCGATCTTCCCGCGAAAAATGTAATCGAAACTTTTGATGAGATTATACTGCAATCAGGAACACACGCCAATACGGTTTTTGGCACATCGCAGTACAAATTCAGTAACCTGGGCGGCAGGTTTAGTGACTATAGGACAATGCGGTTTAGTGAAATCGGCGGGAATACCGTGCTTAAGTTAGCAATGAATGGTTCGGAGTATTATTCTTCCGGTATATATACTTGCCAACAGATCGACATCGGCCAGGTAATTACTGCGAATATAACAGTTTATTTTGTTTCAACGGAGCTTTTATCCGGGACATCGGCCAGGCTGCAATACAGGACTAGCCAGGATGGCAGCACATTCACGGATTGGCAGGATTTTAAGGCGGTACAGGCAAGCTTCCGCTATTTGGAATTTAGAGCGGTATTAGCTACGACGGATACAGCCAAAACGCCGGAGGTTAATCATTTTACAATTTCAGTGGATGTGCCGGATACGGATATGAGTTTAACGGCTGCCGTAGCCGCCGGCGGGACTACGATTGCGTATGGGCGGACATTTCATACGGTTCCGGTGGTTACTCCTACCGCCGTCGGTGAGGATTTATACGCACAGGTCATTGCAAAAACAACTGAATGTGTAGCGCTTAAAGTTAAAAACGCATCCGGTCATGATGTAGGTGGGACAGTCGATATACGGGTTAAAGGATATTAAAAATAATTATGGGGTGATGTGTATGTCATACAATAGCAAGCTGCCAGCGGATGATGAGTATATTGCAGCGGGACCGGCGGACATCCGCGAAAATCTCCGGGCCCTGAAGGAAGATCAAATCGTTAATGCGGGAACGCTGTCTGGCCTGCCGGCAGGTAACGCCAGTGGTAATATCCCGGAATCGAATGGAACGGTCAATGCAAATTTAAACGCCGATCGGTTAGACGGGTATGACGCGAGTGCTTTCGCTATGGCAAACCACGCTCATTCGGCGGCTACCACGTCAACCCCAGGGTTTATGAGCGCTGTCGATAAAACGAAGCTGGACGGAATCGCAGCCGGTGCTCAAGTCAATCAGAATGCGTTTAGTAATGTACTGGCAGGTTCTACGACCATACAAGCAGACTCGCAAACCGATACGCTGGAGATTGTCGGCGGCGCAAATATTTCCGTTGTTGCCGATGCGACGAACGACCGGCTGACATTTGCTGTGAATGGGAAAGTTGCGAGTGCGAGTACGGCGGATGCAGCTACAACTGCAGGAACTGCAACTTATGCAAATATAATTAACTGTCCTGATGGGGATAGACTTGCATCAACAAAATTGCCAACAACAACTCCCAAAGCAGTAAGGTTTGATTTTGTGGCGGCTAGTTCGACTGGTACTGGAGGAGATTATGCGGGAGTAATGACATATGCTCCCTGGGACGGGACATATGATGCGTATACTGGTGGGGATTGTAGTTATCAATTAGCGTTCGGCTCTACAATTCAAAACGGAGGGGCTCCGCAACTACGAATCAGAAATGGGATAGGAAGCTCTTGGAATGCGTGGAAAGATATTATTACTTCGGATACTATCGGTAGTCAGGCAGTTAACTATGCGGCATCCGCCGGTTCTGCGCCTGCTAACGGTGGTAATGCGGCAACGGTAGGAGGTTATGCGCCGCAAAACACTGGAAGTGGAGCATCTTGGCCGTTTATTCCTTTTGTTCAAACTTCTGGTGTGATAGAGATTGGTAAGTATATTGACTTTCACGAATCTAGTAATGACGGATTGGATTATGCGGCGCGAATAACATCTGTAAACGGTACTTTACAGATGCCGGATATGACAATCAGCGGCAAGCAAGTCGCCACCACTGATCAGATACCGCAGACAACCTATATCACAGCTTCTGGCAGCGGTACAAATTATTACTGGCGGAAGTGGTCAAACGGGGATATAGAACAGTACGGATGGAATTTAGGGCCTATTGGCCAGGACAGTACACAACACGTTGCATTTCCGGTACAGTTTCAAAGTCAAGTATTTTATGTAGGCGTTATACAAACAAGTAATTTTAGAGGTGATGGGCAAGGTGAAGATGGCGCGGGAAATTGGTCATTGTCTGGGTTTGATTACACTCATTACTCCGATGGTGGTAATACTCATTACGCTTATCATGCAGTAGGGAGGTAGCTATGAAATATTATTTGAATTATGATGCCACTACAGGCTTAATTATTGGCGCGCCATATTGTGACCTAGTCCATGGCAAGCAGGTGCCGGTTTACAATACGGAACAGATTACTAAGCAAGTACCGGAAATCGACGCAAACGGCAGGCAAGTTGCCGATAAAGAGGGAAAGCCAGTCATGAAGTCGGTTACCCAGGCTGCCGGTACAGTGCAGACGGGTACAACTTTGGATTTATCAGCAATTCCTACGCCCAATATCGAGCTGACCGAGGCAGAGCATGACGACTGGATGCAACATCAGTCCACCCGGAAAGTTGACGTGACAGCAAAGAAACTGGTAGAGTATACACCTGCTCCGGTTGTATTGACTGCCGTGCAAAGACTGACAGCTTTGGACGCGGAATATCAGCGTCAGTTTACTGCTGTAACACAGGCTTATTTGACTGCAATGACAGCAGGCGATGCTACGACAGCGGCAGCTAGGCAAGCTGATTACGCAACGTTAAAGGCAAATTATAAGACAGCATTGGGGGCGATTTAATGACGACATATTGTTTCGTTTGCGGGGCGAAGATTGATGTGGCTGCTGGCAAATGTACGAATAGCGCTTGTCCAAGGTATGAAGCCCCGGCAACTGCTGCTGCCAGTAAAACGTCCGACACATCAACAACAAGTAAATAAACGCCTATAGGGCGTATTTTTTATGGGTTGGGTGGAGAAGATGTGACACAGCCAGATGGGGCTTGTATGGATAGGGGATATGATGCTAGATTCACGCAATGTGAAAAAACGGTATAGAAACGATTACATCATCATTGTGATTATTCAGAAGGTGATGTATTAGTGAAAAACAAATACTCATTTTTGCTGACGGGCGCAGGCTAATTGGCTTGCGCTTGTTATTTTTATGACGGTGGCATGGCCCGGCGTTCTGTTTATTAATTCTCTAGCCGCCTGGTTGGTTGCGTTTTGGCTGAAGGAGCTGTATGGTACAAAGTTTGAACAAGCGGCTTATTAGTAATGACATGGAAGAGCGGGAAGTGATTGAATGTCATTTGAGGATATAAAGGATATAGTTAATCAAGGTTTGGGAAATATAGAAAAAACCGGACAAGCAATCGTAGATTCTATTCGTGAACGCGTCCCTACGGAATTGGGGCAAGACCAAATAGCAGACTTAGGGAGCGAACCAGAAGTACCGCAAGTAGCGGTTTATGTACCGGAAACATATGACCAGGTAAGTAATGCGAACTATGGAGAAAGTAACTTTGCAAATGAAAATCAAAATCAAACAGAACACCCATTACCGGAAATAACATACTACAATTCATCTGGACTAAAAGCAGATATAAGTGGTAATACCATTAGGAATAGCGATGGCACTTATACCGATAGAGAAGGCCATACCATTATGGCAGATGAAAATGGTGAGCCAATAATGGCACAAGACGCACCAGAATTTTATGATTGGTATAAACCAGAAAAAGCCTGACCGATATAGTAGAAGAAAAATTAAAGCCCTTTGCCGAAGCATTGGAAAACTTGACGTACAAATTCTCACCGACCAGTACGGCGGCAACCGGCGTCGACGAATTAACGAAACAGGATAATGGCTATGTCCTGGATTATGATGAATATAATATACCGCGAAGATATGACGCTCTTGGCGGAATGCATCCTGACGACATACCTCGTTGGAGCGAATTCCAAGACGCAATAAATAGTAGCTTCTCTAAGATTCCATACAAAGACATTACTGATTTACTTGATGGATTGAATACCTCTACTCAATTGGTGAGGACTTCCTTACTGCCAGTAATTGCGATAGGCGCAATAGGTACGGAAAATTTATTTAAATTTGCAAAAAGCGGAAAAGTAACGAATTCAATTCAGGGGTCGAGTAAAGTTGCTGAAAAACTTGGACAGGTAGTCAAAACTGATTATGGTCCAGCAGTTCAGTCTACAGAAGGTGAAGCATTAAAGTTACGAGAATATGTAGATAGTGGAGGTAATCTTTACAAGGCTGGAACATTTGGACGATCAAATGCTGCTGACTCCCAATTCTGGGCAACAGAAAATCCTTTAACAACTCCTGGGTATGCAAATAAATACGGTGTGGATTTCAGTAAAGTTGATTATATTATTGGTGGTAAAATAAAAAAACCTTATATTACCCGTTCAGCACCAGGGCTCGGTGAAAATGCTGGTGGAGCACTTGAAGTTGTGACAGACCCCTTTGGGGTTGAACTAGATTTCTTCTATATGCCATAAGAAGAGAGGTGATAAAATGGAATTCAACAGCAACGATGATTTGAGGAGGTTCGCAAAACACGTAGAGGAGAAAATGGAATATCTGGGGAACTCATCGATAGCACATGATTTGAGAGAATGGAACGAAACCGCCTTTTTACCATCGGAGCTCCTAGGTGAATTAAGAATAATATTGAAACGTGTAGAATCTCTAGCAATCATAGACTCAGAGCTAAAGCAACAGGTAGGTGATTGCATAGCTGCAATTAACAAGGCATTTGGTCAGTGATTGGCCTCTTTTTCTGGTAGGTCCGGCATCACGTAGGCCGTCCGGTGCTTCACCATCCCATAGACGATGTTAACTACGCGTAAAATGACGCATCCAGGGCCTGTTGAATAAGACCAGCCGCTTTAACTATACATCAAATAAAAATGACAGCATCTTTTGCGATGTTGTCATTTTCTATTAAACAGAGTTTTATTACATCCCTACATCAAAAAACAATTAAAACAGAGGAGGAAAACAATGGTGCAATTTCTAGACATTCAACAACCGGTATACCCCTTTACCACTAAAAGCAAAGATCCCTCGCTGCAGTCGAAATGGAGAACAGATTGGTGATTTCGCGGGTCAGGTTTACCCGGGCACAGCAGACTTAAAGGATATTAAAATAATTATGGGGTGATGTGTATGTCATACAATAGCAAGCTGCCAGCGGATGATGAGTATATTGCAACGGGGCCGGCGGACATCCGCGAAAATTTCCGGGCCTTGAAGGAAGATCAAATCGTTAATGCAGGAACGTTGTCTGGTTTGTCGGTAGGTAACGCCAGTGGTAATATCCCGGAATCGAATGGAACGGTCAATGCAAATTTAAACGCCGATCGGTTAGACGGGTATGACGCGAGTGCTTTCGCCGCGGCAAACCACGCTCATTCGGCGGTTACCACGTCAACCCCAGGGTTTATGAGCGCTGTCGATAAAGCGAAGCTGGAGGGTATTGCCGCCGGTGCTCAAGTCAATCAGAATGCGTTTAGTAATGTACTGGCAGGCTCTACGACCATACAAGCAGACTCTCAAACCGATACGCTGGAGATTGTCGGCGGTGCAAATATTTCCGTTGTTGCTGATGCGACGAACGACCGGTTGATATTTGCTGTGAATGGGAAAGTTGCGAGTGCGGGTTATGCAGATAGCGCAGGTTATGCCGCAAGTGCGGGGTCTGCTCCTGCAAATGGAGGAACCTCTACTACAGTGACGGGGTCTTATACGGGTAATGGTGGTCAGCAAGCACCTAATTATTTTGGAACAAATAAAGCCGGTTTCCTGATGATGAATACTTCGATTAACGGCGATTCCAATTATAAAAATTTCTTGATTATGGATAATTATAGCGGCGCTGATGTAGGCGGAGCTACTGCGTTGGGACTCGGCAGACAGACGAATAGAGCGTTTATAATGCGCAGTGATGCAAATAGAACTGCTTGGAATGAAAGCGCCGAACTAATTACAACGGCTAACATCGGCTGTCAATCCGTAAATTATGCTGTTACAGCAGGCAGGGCTTATCCTTATCGTTCTGATGGAGGCCAACTGAATTTCTATTGGTCTGGCCAAGGCGGACAGCCGTCGTGGCTTTGGGGCGGGAATGACGGCGTTAATATGTATGTGTACAGCCCGTCTAACTTTAGCGTTAATTATGCAATTCATGCAGACTATTCCGGCAGCGGTAAAACACTTGCTACGATAGACCAGATACCGGCAGCGCACGGTAAACAACTATTCACTGCTTCCGGCACATTTACAGTGCCTGCTGGAGTTACGCAAGTATGGATAAGCTTGTGCGGAGCGGGTGGAAATGGAGGAAGCCATTCCAATGGTTCAAATGGATTCTGTGGTGGCGGCGGTGGTGGCGCGGCGGCTAACATGGCATACAATGTAACCGGCTTAACTCCTGGTGCTGAGATAGCTGTAACTATTGGGGCTGTTCCAGGAGGGGCAACATCGTTTGGGAGTTATATATCTTGTGCGGGAGGAGGGACTGGTGGCAACGGTAGCTACGCATTTCCTGGAACAGGGGGCGTTGCAGGTGGAGCTGGAGGAGTTCCCGGCGAATCTGGTATGTATAATGTGGATGGCTCAACTCAGACGCCTATTAATACAAATACTCCTCCCGGTGGAGGGTGCCTGTTTGGCGTAGGTGGAATAGAGTCGAATGGTGCAGGATACGGCGCTGGTGGCGCGGGTGGGAAAAGTACCCATGATGCTGGATACTCAGGTGCGCCTGGAATGTGTTTGGTTGAATGGTAAGCTGGCGGAAGTTTTAAAAGGCGCATAGGCGTCTATTTTTTATGACAATTTATAGGGGTGGGAGTGTGGATGAACTCGAACTGAAGCAAATGCTGGAAAATCATATCCGGGACCAGACCCAGAAATGGGATGAACAAGCCAGATTGACACGCGAACTGCTGGAAAGAACCGCCCGGGTAGAAACATTGTTGCAGTCATGCCCAGGTTGTCAGGTGGAAATCAGGGAGCAGGGAAAGGCTATTGTTAAAGCGGCGGAAAGTGCAAAATCAGCCCATCGCAGACTTAACGGAATCAAGACGACAGTCAGTATAGTTGCACTGATTGTCAGTACGGTAATAGGCGCTATTTTCACTGTGCTGAATTTTATTTTTCGGGGGCATGGGTGATGATAGTAAAATTTATGAATTTTTTGCATGACCACTGGCCGGGCGTCGTCTTAACGATGACGCTTATTTTATTTCTGTCCGCACTCGCTGGTTATTGGATACAAGGCATTACAGAGCACAAATGGGACATGACCGCCATGTGGGCAGGAGTGACGGCCATAGCGGCAGCGGCTGCTGCCGGCTATGGAAAGTTTTGGGCAGACAGTAAATATAACAGCCTAACCGGCCAGCCGCCTGGGGAACAAAAGTGAACGAACAGATTATGTATATCAAGAATATAAATATATTACGGAGAGTGATTCAATTGGTGAGCGTGAATATTAAGGAAACAAATCTGGAATTCGGGCCGCTGGAAGACCGGAAGGAAACGAACCTGATTGTGGTTCATCATGTCGGCGGTACTGACCGGGATGTATCGGCAGAAGAAATCCACGGCTGGCACCTGGCAAACGGCTGGTCCGGAATCGGGTATCATTATGTGATACGAAAAGACGGAACAATCGAACGCGGCCGGCCCCGCGAAATGATTGGCGCTCATGCAGAGGGCTTCAATAGTCGATCAATCGGTATCAATATCGTTGGCGATTTTGAGCAGGCCACACCGGAGCCGGCACAAATTGAAAGCGCCGCTATGCTGATTGCAGAGTTGTGCGAGATATATTGCTTATGCCCGGATGCTCAAACGATCGTGGGACATCGGGATTTAATGTCCACGGACTGTCCGGGGGAAAACTTGTATTGTCTGCTGCAGGATATCAGGGGAAAAGCGGTTTGGTATCAGCAGAACTGCTAAGTGATATATTTTAATAATACGGGATTAGGGCGGCTCTAATTAAAATGAGCCGCCCTAAATTTTAATAAGGTGGAGGAATGTTATTATGGAAAACGCTGAAAAGCAAAAAATTCAAGCGGATGTTACAAAAATTAAGGCCGCAATTGCCTCCTTGCAGGCAGAGGGAGCTGACTTATTTTCAGAAGAAATTTTGAATCTCAAGCAAAAACTGGCTGCTAATATCGAGAATGAAGCAGCAGCCCCGGAAACGCAGGTCGAAACCAAAGCCCGGACTTGGACCAAAAAATTTCGTGAAGAACACGGTATCTCCGTCCCGGTAGCCGTGGCGGCTGGCATTTATATTATTTGGCAGGTTGCCGCAGCGTGCTGCCGGGCACTGGGGTGGTTTTAATGCAAATCAATATCAAGGAGGATATATCAAAAAATGTTAAAAAAGTTGCTATTATTGTTATCGCTGTGTTTTTTTTGTGTGCTGCCGGCGGGTATCTGTTCAGCCGAAGCCACGTATCCAATAACGGAGTCGGCGCTGACACGGTTAGATCAAATCTTCGATCAATTGGCGATCAACAACAATCAGCTATTGACGGAATTACAGATGTCGAATCAGGACTTGGAGACAGCACAGCGTCAGCTGGAAGAATATCAGACGAAGTTGATGCAGTCTCAGAAGGAATTAGAGGAACTCAAAGCACAATTGCTGACGCTCAAAGCCGAATCAACACAAGCCAAGACATCGCTGCAAGCGGTTCAGACCTCATTGCAGAAGGCAAACGAATCATTAAACAAGTACGAGAAAGAGGTCCAATCCCGGGAAACAAAGCTCAAAATTGAACGCGATATCGGTTGGGTAGTCGCTGCCATTGCGATATTCCACAAATAATCCGGGGCTGCTATGAGCGTTCTTAATGGTTTGGTTGGTTTACTGATCTGAATGGCTGAAATGTTGCCATTTTGTCAGCGAAAATAAAAAAAGCAGAGGTTGTCCATGAGTCTATCAAACTTATGGGCGGCCTCTTTTTTTTATTTAGTATGCTATTTGCTGAAACTGGTTATATATTTTATTAGATAATCAAGTTTTGCATTCAGGACAGCAATGTCTGTTTTGATGCTGGCTTCAGTTGTTTTTATCTGTTGCTGATTAAGTTTATCGGCTAGAATATTTTGTTCTAATTGATTTAATTGTTGTGTTACAACGCTTTGAAATGCGTTGCTTTTTTCATTTTGAATAGCAGCTGCTTGCCGCTGCTCCTGATAGCGAACAGTGTTTTCTTTGCGCTCTTGTGATAATAAATAATTATTCTGCAATGTGGCTGTTGTTAAAAATAATAAAAGGGTAATTGTTAAACGGATCGTCCATTTTCGCAGTGGTTTTTCTTTGATAAAAGACAAAAGCAGACCGATAATTGAGATAGTGACAAATATCAAAAATAAAATCATCAGAAAATCCAATAGTATACTCATGTTTTCCTCCCGGCAGAATTTGCAGTTATAAGTAAAAGAGAAGGTGATTTACCAATTACAACAATTCGTCTTCTGCAGCAGATCCGAATATTCCTGCTTTTGCATTCGTGTATTCGCAAGTAAAATTGGCTTATTCGTATATAATGCCAATAAAACGGGAAGAATGGAATTATGCAAGCATCATTGCAGGAAAGGATGGTATATTAATAATGCAAATGATTTGGTTTCTATTAATCGGACTGATTTCCGGCTGGCTAGCCGGCATGATTTCACGCGGGGGAGGGTTCGGCCTTTGGGGAGATCTGATAACGGGTGTTATCGGTTCTTTTATTGGCGGCACTATATTTAACTTTATGGGAATATCCGCTTATGGGACACTGGGGGCCATTGTTTCAAGTACTGCAGGCGCTGTTGTGCTTTTATGGATTATACGAATGTTTTTCCATGCAGCGCCGGCCGCGCAGAAAAAAGAATGATATTTACTTTTGCCGCCTATCCTGGGATGGGCGGTTTTTCTGTGTGTTGTATGTGGTTTGAAAGCGGCGGATAAAAAGATTACGAAATTACTTTACCAAACAACTTCTATATAAGCAGGGTTTTGTAAAGTAAAGCAGAATATATAGGACGATTTCATTTTGGCAGATTTGGTGCAAGGTTCTATTGATCTGCGCACAGCTTGGGGGGCTAATTCGTTGTCAAAGGATGTAATCCAACAGGGACGATTACCGGCATGCAATATTAATTCGGCTTTCATGGATAAGCTATGGAATATTTTAGGCAGTGAGGGCGATTTTACCTGGGAGGCAAAAGTAGGCACTGATGATGATCTGCTGGGGGAAAAAGAAGAGCAGAATCGTTCTGAGCAAATTGTGACGGAATGGTCGGAACTGACGGCGCTGCTTGCAGCGCTGCCGCGTATCGACAGCCTAAAAATTACCGTTGAAATTCCCGGACAAGGATCTCTGGCGATTATGATTAAAAGTTATGCGCCGGCAAGGGGAGCGCTGGCAGTCAGCGGGGATTCCGCCGAATGGGTGAACGCGAAATTTGCTGATATAGAAGAGTTGTTTGTTAGCAGTAAGGATAGTTTTGCCGCCGGATTATATTCTTATATTGGGTTTGGAATGATTCATACCGTGATTCCTTTATCTGCAGCTTTTGTGATTGTCATGCTGCTGGCAGGACTCTTGATTCCGTCGGAAATTCGCCATAGCGACTGGGTATGGTGGATTACGGCGATTTGCCTGCTGATTACCCTGCGTCTGGCGTATACGATTTCCGATCGCTTGATGCTTCATTTTATGAAAAAGTATCCATATCTTCGCTGGCTTTCATAATTCTCCGCTGCGCTGCATAGATACTATTGTATATTGCGGCGGGGGGGATTATTCATGATTGTGAATTTACGGCAGATCTTTCATCATCGGCATATATTTTATAGTATAATCGGCTTGTTTACGATTGGAGCCTTTTATGTGCAGGTTTCCGATCTGATTTCAACCGGACCAATGGCAATCGCCGGTACGCGTACTGACCAGAAGGTGGTTGCGTTGACCTTCGACCACTCCTGGGGCAATAAGTTTACGCCGTCTATTTTGGATACGCTGCAAAAAAATAATACAAAAGTGACCTTTTTTATTATGGGGCCATGGGCACAGAAGTATCCGGAGGTGGCTAAACGGATGGTTGCCGATGGACATGAGATTGCCAGCCATGGTTATCGGCATGAGAATTATGGCGATATGCCGGCTGAATGGGTAAGAGAGGATATTCAAAAAGCCCATAATCAAATCAGGGAAGTTACGGGTATAGAGCCGACGCTGCTTCGTCCGCCGAATGGACATTATAGTCAGCAGTCCCTGAAAGCAACCGATGAATTAGGGTATAAAACAATCATTTGGAATGTGGATTCTCTGGATTGGAAAAATCCCGGACGGGATGTGATTATTAGCCGGGTAATGAAACGAATCAAGCCGGGGGCCATTATTCTGCTGCACGCTTCGGATACGCCGGTTCAGACGGCGGATGCACTGCCGCTGCTTTTGGAACGAATAAAAGCCGAAGGGTATCAGATTGTAACTGTTAGTGAACTGTTAAGCAATTATGCTGAGCGGGGAGTTCAACGCCATTAGTTCCAGGTAAGATGTCCTGTTCCTATTGCTCAGAGCTTGATCATTTTAAGAAAGATTGTTTCGCGACTGCGAAGCAATCTTTTTTTACGTTAATAGGGGATATCACGAAGCAGGGAAATGAAAGACGAGCACGAAGTATATAAAATTACAAAAAATGTTGAAAAATGCCGCTGGCATAAAATAATTTATTTTTACAAAATCACCCAGGCAGCAAGCACGGAATACAGCTGAATTTTGCTGCCTGGGGCTATAGCAGTAAGATAAGGTGGCTGATAAATGGAATGTGTACTGTAAACCTAGTATCGGAAAAGCTGCTCAGCGGTGGGCGTATTGATTTTGCCGAAGCTTTGGCGCTTTATCGGGAAAACGATTTGCTGGCGTTGGCGGGGCTGGCCCGGGCTATTAAGGAGCAGAAGTCCGGACGTGATGTGTATTTTAATGTGAACCGGCATATAAATCTTACCAATATATGTGCATCCCGCTGTCCTTTATGCGCTTTTGCCTGTGATGCCGACAGCGAGCGAGCTTACGTTCTGGAAAAGCCGGATGTTGTTCGTATGGTCAGGGAAGCGGCGGAACGATCGCCTGAGCTTACTGAAATTCATATGGTAAGCGCGCTGCATCCGGATAAGCCTTTTCGCTATTATTTGGATATTGTTGCTGCCGTGAAGCAGACATTGCCCGCTGTACATTTGAAAGCATTTACGCCGGTAGAAATTGTCCATTTTGCCAAAAGCTCCGGATTGTCGGTTCAAGCGGTTCTGGAGCAGCTTAAGGCGGCGGGGCTGGACTCTCTGCCGGGCGGCGGGGCTGAGATACTGGATGACAGCGTGCGAAAGATAATTTGTCCCAATAAAGCCAGTACCGCCGAGTGGATTGGGGTTATTACAACAGCGCACCGGCTGGGTATTCCCACGAATGCGACTATGCTTTACGGACATATTGAAAGTATTGAGCAGCGTATTCAGCATTTAATCACCCTGAGAAACATACAGGATCAAACGAAGGGATTTCAGGCCTTTGTGGCATTTCCCTTTCACCCTGCCAATACAGGATTTTCCCAGCTTTCCCGGGTATCCTCCTGGGAAGATCTGAAGATGATTGCTCTGTCGCGGCTGATTCTTGACAACTTTGATCACGTTAAGGCTTTTTGGATGATGCTGACTCTGCCTGTGGCGCAACTATCACTGTCTTTCGGTGTGGATGATTTGGACGGTACGGTAGTGGAAGAAAAAATTATTCATGCTGCCGGGGCAAAAACAAAAACAGGGATTACTAAGGCGGAGATCATTAGTCTTGTTCGTGAAACAGGGTATGTTCCTGTTGAACGGGATACTTTTTACAATCCGTTGAAAATCCTGAGCGAGGAGCTGTAAACATGAAACAACCCCGTTTAGGACATATTAATTTTATTAACTGTTTACCGTTAAACTACGGATTGGTTTATGGCGGTTTTGATGAGGGAATGAACGTACATTCAGCTGTTCCCTCCAGCCTAAACCGTTTAGTGCTTGAGGGAGAACTGGATGCCAGCCCGGTATCGTCAATTGTCTATGCCCGGAATAGTGACCGGCTTGTTTTGCTGCCGGATGTTTCGATCAGCGCCAACGGGGCGCTGGAAAGTATCATGCTGGTATCGAAGCATCCGATTAACGAATTGAAACAGTCCCGAATTGCCTTAACGGCCAAATCGGCGACTTCCCACTGTTTGTTGAAGATTATCCTGCATCACTCCTATCAAGCCCAGCCGGAATATTATATTACCTCCTTGTCAATTGACGGCGGGGTATTGGAGGAAGCTGACGCCGTATTATTTATCGGTGATGATGCGTTATATGCGTATCATAATCAGCAGCCGGAGCTCTTTTATTATGATTTGGGTGCGGAATGGAAAAAACTTACTGGGATGCGAATGGTTTATGCCGTATGGGTCGTAAATCGCCAGTTTGCTGATAGGCAGCCGGAAGCGGTACAAATGATTTATGAGCGGGTTACAAGCGGTTTTAATTTCGGACTGTCACATTTGGCGGATGCCGTTGACTCAATGAATGGCAAAGTACCGTTTAGCAGTAACCAGCTCAGTCATTATATCGGTTTATTAAATTACCAATTTTCGCCGGAGCATGAACAGGCGCTGGTGAAATTTTATACTTTGGCCAATGAGCTCGGTTTGATTCAATCCGTACCGACCATAAATTTTGCGGAGGTACAAGCATGAGTACGGTGCTTAGTTCGCAGGAAGCTCTGAACTTATTGGCTGAGGCGGATATTCTCGAGCTGGGGATGGCAGCCGACCAGATGAGGAAAAAACTTCATCCGGGGAATATTGTTACTTTTGTGATTGATCGCAACATTAATTACACTAACATATGTACCAATGAATGTAAGTTCTGCGCCTTCTTTCGCCGGGCGGATCATCCGGAGGCCTATGTTCTGCCTGAATCGGTTATACTGGAGAAAATAGAAGAAGCGATCCATGCAGGCGGCACTCAGGTTATGCTGCAGGGAGGTTTGCATCCTGACTTGGGGCTGGATTATTATTTGAATTTGCTGCAGAAAATAAAAAAACGGTTTACGATCACGATTCATTCTTTTTCACCGGCCGAGGTAATGCATATGGCGCGTCAGGCCGGTCTGACGCTAGGCGAAACACTGCGGCGTTTAAAAGCAGCCGGTTTGGATTCTCTGCCGGGCGGCGGCGCTGAGATATTGGTTGATGCCGTACGGCAAAGAGTCAGTCCCCGCAAAATCAGTGCCGGGGATTGGCTGGCTGTTATGGAGGCGGCGCATGCAATTGGCTTGGAAAGTACGGCGACTATGGTCATCGGCATGGGGGAAACATATGCTGACCGGGTTGAACACCTGGAAAAGATTCGCCGGCTGCAAGAAAGAACCGGCGGATTTCGTGCTTTTATTATGTGGTCATACCAACCGGGAAACACTGTTCTCGGCGGAACGAAAACATCTACCTGGGATTATCTGAGAACGCTGGCGGTAGCGCGGCTATATTTGCATAATTTTAGTCATATCCAGGGTTCCTGGGTGACTCAGGGACAAAACATTGGTCAACTGACATTGGCTTTTGGTGCTGATGATTTAGGCAGTATTATGCTGGAGGAAAATGTTGTCCGGGCTGCCGGAACTTCTTATCAGATGTCGATTGAAAAAATGCTGGGATTGATTCGGGCCGCCGGTAAAATTCCTGCCCAGCGGGATACAGAATATAATATTATAAAAACATTCGAGTGAGGTTCGGAAAATGAATTTATTGCAGACAGATTTTGCAGTAATTGCCGGGTCCGGTACACTGTCCAGCGATTTTCCTTTAGGCGCCGGTGATACGGGAGTGAAAATACTGGCGGATGACCTGGAATTTGAAACTCCCTATGGGTTAAGTCCGGCTTTTCGTCTGTTTAGTGTCGATGACCGGCAGGTACTGACCTGCCGCATGCATGGCTGGCGGACGGGGGTGAGCCGTGCCGATGCTTCCCGGCAGGTATTCTGGGTTCTGAGGGAAGCCGGCGTGAAGCGGATCATTGGTGAAGGCGGCGTAGGATCGGTGAATCAGCTGCTGGACCCCCGGGATTTTGTAATTCCTGACGATTATCTTGATTTATCGCTGCGTAAGGATGTTGGCTTAGAAGGAAAATATTTGTTAGTTATGCGGGATGCGCTATGTCCGGAAATCCGGGAAGTTTTATTGAAAATGACCCGCCAGCATTATTCAGGCCGGATTTTTCAACGGGGCGTATATGCGGTTACCGATGGGCGCCATTTTGAAAGTCCGGCGGAAATTGGTATGCTCCGGGGGCATGCCGATATTGTCGGGCAGAGCATTTGTCCGGAGGTGTATCTGGCAAGGGAAATCGGCGCTTGCTTTGCCGGGCTGTATTTTGTGGTCAATTATGGCGAAGGTGTGGTGAAAAATTGGTCGCATCAGCAGCTGCAGGATATTTTTTATGATGATGCACCCATGATCAGCCGTATTATTTTGGATTCTATCCGGCAGCTTGCTGCAACGGGAAAATGCGAGTGCCGGAGTTTGCGGAAAGAAACGCTGCTTAAGGGTATTTACAACAAGTAGTAAAGTATGGTATATTATCGTCTAATATTGTTTCTCTCATTTTACCAAGGAGGGGTATAGTGTAGTGATAGCACAGCAAAAAGAAATGGTGTTGGTAATGGATTTCGGCGGGCAGTACAGCCAGCTGATTGCCAGGCGTATTCGCGAATGCGGCGTATATTGCGAGATTTTGCCGTTTAACACCTCAATTGAAAAAATAACTTCACTTCAGCCAAAAGGTATTGTATTTTCCGGCGGTCCGTCTAGTGTCTACAGTGAAAATGCGCCAAAATGTGATGAAAAAATATTTGAACTTTCAATTCCGGTGCTGGGAATTTGTTATGGGATGCAGCTTATTGCCAAGCTGCTGGGCGGACAGGTGGTTCATGCTGATTCCCGTGAATATGGGAACACTCATTTATATGTGGATGCGGCAGCCGGAGTATTTCATGAAATCACTGAGGAAACCCAGGTTTGGATGAGTCATGGTGATTATATTGAACAGCCGCCGCAAAAATTTTCAATAACGGCTCATACTAAAAGCAGTCCGGTAGCAGCTATGGCCGACAGCAGCCGCCGAATTTTCGGCGTGCAGTTTCATCCGGAAGTAGTACATACACCGGAAGGCATGAAAATGCTGCGAAATTTTCTTTTCGATATTTGCGGCTGCAAAGGCGATTGGGATATGGGGTCTTTTGTTGATCACGCTATTGAAAAAATTCGTGCTCAGGTTGGCAACAGAAAGGTTCTGTGTGCCTTAAGCGGCGGAGTTGATTCGTCGGTAGCTGCCGTGCTGGTGCATCGCGCGGTTGGCGACCAGCTTACCTGTGTATTTGTAAACCACGGCTTTTTGCGGCAAGGGGAACCGGAACAGGTAGTAAAGACCTTCCGGGACGGCTTTCACATGAATTTAGTCTATGCCAATGCGGCAGATCGGTTTTTGAGTCGCATGAGGGGTGTAACCGAGCCGGAGAAAAAGCGAAAAATTATTGGTGAAGAATTTATTCGTGTATTTGAAGCGGAAGCCGCTAAGCTTGGTGAAATGGATTTTCTGGTACAAGGCACATTATATCCTGACGTGATTGAAAGTGGCACGGCAACGGCAGCGGTGATTAAAAGCCATCACAATGTTGGCGGCTTGCCGGAAGATATGAAATTTCAATTAGTAGAGCCATTGCGCGATTTGTTTAAGGATGAAGTAAGAGTCTTGGCCAGAGAACTGAATCTGCCGGAAGATATCGTCTGGCGTCAGCCTTTTCCGGGACCGGGCTTGGCAATTCGTATTATTGGTGAAATCACCGAAGAACGGTTAGAAATTCTGCGGGAAGCAGATGCTATTGTTTATCAGGAAATTAAGAATGCCGGCCTTTACCGGAAAGTATGGCAGTCCTTTGCCGTTTTGCCGGCAATGAAGAGTGTTGGTGTTATGGGAGATGAACGAACTTACGCTTATTCGGTAGGCCTTCGCATTGTTTCCAGTGAAGATGGTATGACTGCCGATTGGGTGCGGTTGCCCTACGAGGTGCTTGATGTGATCTCCCGTCGTATTGTGAACGAGGTGAAGGGTGTGAACCGTGTTGTCTATGATATTACATCCAAACCGCCGTCGACAATTGAATGGGAATAAGTATAGCCATATAAGTAATCCGTAGAGCCATGAGTCCGGCCCTTCTGCAAATTCGCAGGAGGGCTGCTGTGTGCGGATATTTTTTGTCAAGATTTCTTCACCCAAAATATCGCCATATAAGAGGAGGCAATATATGTTAGTCCATCAGTTGATCTGCCAGGGAAAAGGGGAAGAGCCGGCACTTTTTGATAAACAGCAAACAGTTACTTATGGCCAATTGCAGCAGCAAGTGGAACGTTACCGGAGCTATTTTTATCAGCAGGGAATTCGGCCGGGTGAAAATGTAGGCATTGTTTCTAAAAATTCCGTTGAATTTGTTTATAGTTATTTAGCCATTGTCAGTTTGGGTGCAGTGGTTGTTCCGCTTAACTTTCAGCTTGTTTCCCGGGAAATATCGTATATCGTACAAGACGCCAGGATGAGGCATATTGTAACCATGCAGCCTTTAAAATTAGATTCTGCGCGGTTTGGTTATACCCAGAAAGTACATCAATTGATTATTTCAAAATTTTCTGCCGAAATAGATAAAATATGCTTTTCACCTGCACCTGTTGCCAGGGAGTTTGCCGGGGATACTGTTGCTGTGATCATTTATACTTCGGGTACTACCGGATATCCCAAAGGAGCTATGCTGACTCATGATAATCTGATTAGCGATGCCAGAGCCTTTTCTGAAGCCGTTCTGATAAAGGCGGAAGATAATGTTTTGTGCATATTGCCAATGTTCCACTGTTTTGCCTGGACTTGCGCAGTATTGACCCCTTTGCTGAAAGGTGCGGCGATTACGATTGCCGATAATTTTTCGATTCGGGAGAACATCAGCTTGATTCGCAACAGCGGTCTGACGGTGGTATTTGGTATTCCCGCTTTGTATAAGTTATTCGCGACCTGGGGCACTCCGGAGGATTTTGCGAAGGTGAGGCTGTTTATTTCCGGCGGCTCTTCTTTGCCTCAGGAGATTTTACGGCAGTTTCAGGCTAAGACGGGAAAAGCGATAGTGGAAGGATACGGCCTTTCAGAGGCATCTCCTGTGGTAACGGTAAATCCGGTGGATAAAACAAAAACCGGTTCGGTAGGCAAAGCTTTGCCGGGAATCCGGGTTTGTATTATTGATGTGGATAACGCTCAGGTCCTGCCCGAAGGCGAGATCGGTGAATTGCTGGTGCAGGGGCCGGTGGTGATGAAAGGATATTACAATTTACCGGCAGAATCGGCGCAGACGGTCCGGCAGGGCTGGCTGCACACCGGGGATCTGGCTTACCGGGATGAAGCAGGCTATATTTTTATTGTGGATCGCCTTAAAGATATGATTATTGCCGGCGGTGAAAACATTTATCCCCGGGAAATTGAAGAGTTGATATATACCTATCCTGGTGTGCTGGAAGCTGCAGTTATTGGGGTTCCCGATAAACTGCGCGGCGACTATGCCCGGGCTTGCGTAGTGCCGGAAGAAGGACAAACCCTTGATACAAAGAAGCTGCGGAACTACTTGAAGGAAAATCTCGCTGCTTACAAAATTCCCAAAGAAATTGTGATCTGCAATTCTTTACCTAAGAATGCAACCGGAAAGATACTAAAAAGAGTTTTGCGGGAGCAGGCTTAGGCTTGCGGACAATAAGATCGGATTGAAAACACGGCCACAGTTTCTTTGGAAACTGTGGCCGTTAGTACTTATTGCAGAAGATAGCGGTGTTCCTTCAATAGGCTGAGAGATGATTCTAAGTCCTCCGCTGCTACTAAGATCACGGGACCGGTGCAGCCCATTCCGGTTTCAGCGTAAAGAGTATGCTGCCATAGCAGGTTTTGAGCAGCCTCCAGTTCCAATACGTCAATGCCGGTAATTTGCTGACTTACCACTTTTTTCGGGAGAGGGGACGCTTGCTTGCTAGGTACAGCTGACCTTATCTGCGGCGCAAGCAAATTAGCCAAGTCGGCTGTGTTGGCAGCAGCAAATTCCCGCTTGACCATTGTCAATAGCTTGCCCCGGGCAACTGCAGCCGCGTAGCAGATGGCTCCGGTGATTACCGGCGCTCCGGATGACCGGGAAATAATATTGATGATCTTGTCAAAGTCTTCGCCTATCCCAGGACCATAGCCGTAGCCGAGGCATTCGTAATTGCCGCCGGTGGTAAAAGCGGAAAACATTTTTATCAGCAAATTGCCGGTCAGACTGTCAGTTACCATGATATCCGGGGTTCCGGCCAGGAGATCATTGCCACGCATAATAATGCCGCCGTCGGCTCGCAGGCTTTCTGCCAATTCGATGATATAACCGTTGCTTTTCAGCTCCCGCAGGATTCGTTCCACCTGCCGGGAGCCGTCAACGTTTAAGATGCCTACTGTCGGGCTGCCGATACCGTAGGCTTTGGCAGCGGCAATGCCCAATAAGGCATTTTTCACCATGCCGGTAACCCGGTCGGTAGAGGAAGTGCCGGTAGTATTGGCGATAAACATTTTTTTACCGCAGCCGGGGGTGATGGCGAGCCCGACGGTGGAAGTGCCGATAGGGAAGTTGTAATGCATAGTCACGGCGGCGGAAAGTTGACCCGATTCCAGTAATTCCTCCATTTTCGACTGGCCTGCTTCGACGGTGGAAACGATAATCTTGGTTAATTTTGTTTGGACATCAGGCGGGCCGATGACTATGACTTCAGCATCAGCTAGTTGCTGCTGTGCCGCTTCGGCTCCTTGTAATACTTCCTGTACGCCGTGTTCGCTGCCCAGCAGGGTGATTCCGACTTTGAGCCCGGAGCGTTTGCTGCAGGTTTCTAAGCTGGCTTGTTCATCTGCTATTCCGCTGTTTCTTTCAATAATCAGCGACAGCCCGTCAAAAAGATTGGTCATTCTACCCAGGAACAAACTGCCCTTGCCAATTAACATTGTACTGTCGACTTGGCCGGACAGCATTTTGTCCCGAATATAGCCTAGGACCGGAACGCCGGAGGGAATGTGCCCTTGGGTGGGGGCGAAACCGGGCAATCCATGTTTTTCAACGAATCGCATCAGTTCGGGACGCTGGATTTCACCGGCCATTACCGCCAGAGCGCCGATCATTTTATAGTTGGCTTCCGGTACGTTGCCGGCGCCGGCCGGTTCGGTCAGTTCGGGATTTTGCATTTCTACCGAGTAGTAATTGATATCGGTAATTTTCCGCTTGAGGCGGCCTAGCGGCTCGCTGACTAAAGCCTTCATTACCTGCTGGGGGGAAGCGCCGGAACCGATGTTGTGTTTGCCGATGACATCCAGGCGGATGACTGGGTTTATACCATCGTTTTTTGAAATCAAAAGGGCAAAGGTGCCAAGAACGTCTTCTAATGCCGGCATGCCTTTTGCCACATGATCTTTACCGTTCATTCCCAATTTGGCAGCCGATCCACCGCCTACTACTGCAACATTTTGGAACACCCCGACTTTAACCAGGGAAGCGGCTTGCAGCAGGGCGTGGGTGGGGCCGGCGCAGAATCCCCGGACATCACAGCCGCTGGCGCTGGTAAGCCCGGCCATTTCCCCCAGGGCTTTGGCAAAATTACCGCCGCCGCGCTGATTCATATCGCCGCAGGCTTCTTCGGAGCATTCGATGATATAATCGATTTCGGCGGGGTTGATACCGCTGTTGTGCAAAAGATGCAGCAGTACTAAGATGCCGGAAGCCTTGACAACCAGATTTTCCAGCATAACGTGGGCGGATAAGTTGTTGTCGATTTCATGGGCTTGCCGAACGCACCCCACAAGCCGTTCACCAAGATACAAACCTTCTGCGGTATGAGCTGCTACCAGTTTTTCGATATCCGCCAGGGGTTTGCCGGCGGCAATTCGGGCTGCATTCTTTTCGTCGATTAATTTATGAGCTGCTAATTTTGTTTTTACATTGTCTAAAAAAGTTTCTTCTAAAACAACCAAATCAAAAGAATCGGCGATTTTCAGCATGCCGTAAAATTCTTCTTCCGGCATAATTTCACCAAAAGGCCCCCAACGGCAGTGATGGTCGCTTTGACGATTGTACCAGGGGCGGGAAATTGCCCGTAATTGATCCAAAGCTATGTTGCCGATATAGGCCTGGTTCGGCAGGTAGCGTAAGCAGTCTTCGTATGTGCGCAAGTGCTGTTTGAGGTTTTTCAGGTAGTCGGAATCAGGGTTTTTCAGTCGCTCGGCAGCTTGGGTAGCACCGGCGTGATACAAAATATCAGGAGCGTGGATCAGTGAGTAACTAACGCCGCGAATAACAGGCATGTTCATACCTCCCTCTGTAGAGTTTTTGCTTTTTAGAAAACAAGATTGCCCCGTTGCCGCTGTGAAATTTTATATCACAGCGGCGAATGTTACGAAGCAATCTGATCTGTTATGGGGTATTCTTATTCAAAAACCGTCTGTTCGTCAATTTCGGTTGACAGGGCTTTTAATGCTTTTGCTACTAAGTTATGTCTTATGACTTTTTCACCTTCCGCAGTGAGAGCCGGATTGCCCAGGGGATGAGGAATGGCGACGGTAGGCACAATGCGGTTGGCGCCAACTGTTTTGCTGATTGGCACAATGGTGCACATATGAACTACCGGCAGACCGGCTCGCTCAATTTCTTTTACAATCGCTGCGCCGCAGCGAGTACAGGTCCCTCAGGTTGATGTCAGGATGACGGCATCCACACCATCATTCCTGAGCTCGGCTGCGATGGCCTTGCCAAAACGGGAAGCATTAGCTACCGATGTGCCATTACCTACTGTGGCATAATAGAAATCATGAAGCTTGCCGATTATGCCTTGCTGTTCCATCTCTCGCAATACATCAATCGGCAGCACCCGATCGGCATCCTGGTTGGCATATACCGGGTCATAGCCGCCATGAGCCGTCTGGAATGTTTCCGGGGTTAGGTCGGAAACGCCGGCAATCGAATATTTGCCGAATTTTGAGGCGGAGGATGACTCGATGCGGTCAGGATTTCCTTTAGGAACGATGCCGCCGGAAGTAACTAAGGCAATGGTTGCTTTGGTTATATCTTTAATCGCAGGATTTGGCGAAACACGATCAAAAGCCGGCATGGGCAGTTCAGTGACAAATTCCCCTCCGGTTAGTTTGTTTACCAGCATGTCGACCGCCCGTTTGGCGCCGGTATCACTGGCGAAGAAGTTTTTCCGAATGCCGCGGGCAATATAGCCTTCTTTTTCCGGAGTACCAATTGATTGTTTGTCGGCAAGCTTTAAGGCGAGGGCTGCCATTTTTGGAACGGCTTTACGCATGCCAATGGCGGAGTTGGCTGTTTCGATAATATAAATCGACTTTTTATACAGATCAGCTCCGGGATTTTCCGGATACATTCCGCTGACAGCCGGCAGGCCCAATTGTTGCTGCACCGCATCGGCAACAGCGCCGCAGGCGGTGCCATAACGACCGGCATTAAATGCCGGCCCGGTAATGACCAGATCAGGCTGATATTCTTTAATGAAGCTTAGTACTTGACACAAAGCTGCATCTATATTTTCAGCGAAGAAACTATCCCCGCAAATCACCGTGCCGACGACTTCAGCCTGCCCATTGAAGGCTGCGTTGAGCGCCAGTCCGGGACCAACCGGGCCGTCTTTCTTCATTGGGGCGACAGTTGCTTTTTCTTCGCCGCCTATCTGACCGAAGAATTGGTTCAGATAGTGAACGACTTTCAGTTTGGCCACAGTATTACCCCCTTTTTGGCAGAATTAAAATTTGCTACCTTCTTGACGCATTTTGGAAACTTCGGCGGCAAGACCATCTACGTCCACCACCATTTCCATCATCGCTGCCTGTTCTTCGTACACGGCAGGAGCAATTTCCGCTTTGATTTCAGGTTCAAGAATATGATAAACACTGAGTCCCAACGGGACTCCGGCCAGAGCACCTGCATAAGTAGGATCGCCCAGCGTAACCGTTTCGGCGGTAATGGATGCACTGTCGGGTTCAGCAGTCCCCAGCAGTACAACGATATTTTCTCCGCCGATTTCCTCGGTTAACTCTTTAACGCGAGCTTGGTTTTGCAGGTCCATCGAGCCGGCGGCAGTTCAGACAAAACATTCGGTAGTGGCAAAGATAATTTCTGCGCCGGCGCTGATAGCACATTCAACAATTGCGGGACCGGGAACACCGTCACGGTCGCCGATAATGATAATTTTTTTACCAGCTAAAATTGCCATGACTTTTCCTCCTTGATTTGATTTAATTGGACTTACTTGTGGTTAGAATCCGTTAACACCCAATTTAGTAAAGCCAACTTCACTGGTTGCTCCGGTTAGAGCTTGGATTTCCACTTCAATACTTCCGTCACTTCGCAATGATCCGGAAAATCCACCGGCGATAGTATCGGCTACTTCTTGATGGCCGATAACGGTAGCTAGTTTAGGCAAAACAATCGTTTCATTGGCGTTGCCGCCGGTTACGACCGCGGTCGCTTCCGGAGTGGTGTCGGCCAGTGACTGGGAACTACCGTCCCGACCGGCGTATTCATCGGTAATCAGAACGGTCTTGATCCCTTTTTGTTCTAATTTCCGGCAGTTCATAACCAGATCGGCGTCCGGGTTGCCGAACCCTTCCTCAGTGATGATAGCGGCATCAATACCGATCATTTCGGCAAGCTTCGCCGTATAGTTGGAAGAACGTTCTTTGTCGGCCAAGGTGACATTTTCGTTGGTGATGATAGTGGCAATAAAGTTGTAATCCTGGCCATGACGGCGGAATAGCTCGCGGATTACCGGATTGTTCTGGTGAACATAGGTGGGATTTTTATCGCAGGCTGATACGCAGTTGCCGCTGACAATGGCTCCGTCCATAACTTCGGTAGGAGAGATGAAAGTGGGAAGTATCCGTTTGGCATCTACTCCGTAGACATAGGTGTCATGGAGCAAGCCCTGAGTTTGCAGCATATATACATAGGCTACTTTCGGCAGGCCGGGATACTTCCGCAGTGCTTCGGCAATGCTGGGGACATCATAAACTTCTTCTTCGTCGGCAGAAATATTCCGTCCGGCTTCGCCTAAGTAGGCGGCTGCTTTAAAGCCGGCGATTCGCAGAATGCTTTCGTGTTCGTGCTGGGATAAACCAGGTACGGGCTCCGCCTTTATGACAACATTATAGGTCTGTGAAAATGGGGTATACTCGGCGCCAGGACCGGTCATGTCGATGATTCCTTCCTGGAATCCGACGATTTTACCGGTGGTCACTACGGCTGCACCTTTTAGTACATGGGTACGGCCGCTGCCGACCATATCCACTTTTCCGAGAAATCCAGGGAACACATTGCCGGGACCTTCCACTTTTACCCTGGGCTCAATGACGTCTTTCACCGGAATAATGCGGGTACTATCGCCGGGTTTGGCCAGGAAGATATCAACATTGGTAATTCGGCTGTCTTCTTTGATAAGTGATGCCAACTCTTCCTGGTTGACCATGAGGATTCCGTTGTCCACTTTTGTGACTGGGGCAAATTCCACGTCTTTGATGTTAATTTTACCAAGCACAAGACGCATGTTATCCCTCCTTTACAATTGGGGTTCGCCAAGAAGCAGTTGAATTTTTTCTTCAATTTCTTCTTGACCAAAGGACCCTTGCAGTTCGCTGACAAGCTTGCCGTTTTTGTAGAATTGGAAGGTTGGCAGACTCATGACTCTGAGTTGAATTACCAAACGACGATTTTCTGCCGTATTCACCTTGCAGAATTTGACCTTGCCATCATAAGTTTCCGCCAACTCTTCCACTGTGGGCATAAGTCCCATGCAGGGTACGCAGCGGGGACCCCAAAAATCGACGAGTACCGGTTGCTTGCTTTGTTTTACTTCTTCGTCAAAGTTTTCCTTGGTAATAGCGATTAGGTTATTAGACATATTTTCACCTCCTTTTTACCTGCTTGGCAGGACATTTTCACTCCTTAAAATTGCTTTCAATATATTTTTCAGCGTGGAAGGCAGCAATTGCGCCGTCGGCTGCGGCAGTTACGATTTGCCGCAGCAGTTTAACACGAACGTCGCCTGCGGCATAGATGCCGGACACGTTTGTTCGCATATTTTCATCGGTTTTAATGTAACCGTGTTCATCGGTTTCCACCAAGGCAGCAATAAAATCAGTGTTAGGCTCCAACCCTACATAGACAAATACGCCGTCAACCGGCATCACGCTGATTTCGCCGGTCACTACATTTTTCAGTATTGCTTTTTCGACGATATCGTCCCCTTCGATTTCTTGAACGATTGTATCCCAAATGATAGTTAGTTTGGGGTTATTAAAGGCTTTATCCTGAACGATCTTAGTTGCCCGCAAGCTGTCGCGGCGATGAACCAGGGATACTTTTTCGGCAAATTTTGTGAGGTAACAGGCTTCTTCTACCGCTGAATCGCCGCCGCCGATGACCATAACGTTACAACCTTCGTAAAATGCGGCATCACAGGTTGCGCAGTAAGATACGCCCCGGGCCCGGAACTTCAGTTCTCCCGGACAACCCAGCAGCTTGGGGGCTGCGCCGGAGGCGATAATGACTGTCTTGGCAGTAAAGTCGCCTTTGTTGGTTTTGACAATTCGCTGTTGTCCGGCCAGTTCAATTCCTTGGACTTTAGCGCCCAGACATTCAGCGCCAAAGCGTTTGACTTGCTGTTCCATCTGGGATACCAATTCCGGTCCGGTTGTTCCCTGGGAAAAACCGGGATAATTTTCGATTTCATCGGTTGTAGCTGCCTGACCGCCGGTTGATAGTTTCTCGATATACATGGTTTTTAATTTGCTGCGGGAGCTGTATAGTGCCGCGGTAAGACCTGCCGGACCGGAGCCGATGATAATCACATCATATCGATCCATAATCATCCTCCTTGTACTTTAATTTGTTACAGATTCTAAGTAGCTGGTAAAAAAGGATAAGTCAATAACGGCGAAATCGCCGAGCGTTGACTGGGTTATGGGAGGACGGGGGCGGGATTTTAATAGGCTCATGGCTTTATGAAAGCTGGATTCGGCAATCCATATCGATTGGTAGTCGCTGGTGCCGTCAGCCGATTTTTCTAAAACAATGGTTTTATAGGGGGTTTGATTTGGTTTAATACTGCCGGTTAAAGGGTGGGTGATGAGCAAGTAAGATTTATGGCAGAGACTGCAAGCCTTTGCCAGGACATCTTCGGTGCAGCCGGATATCCAGCAAAGACTGTACTGCCGGTTTAAGTTTCTGGTATTAATAAGATCCCGGACAAGGGGGTTGTTGGTTACGATCATTCTGTTGCCGAACATAGCAGCCTCCCTTAATAACATAATCCGATGATATGCCGGTTAGGCTTGCTCAATAAAAATAAAAAAACAGAAGCCTAAACACAAGGTGTTTGGCCTCTGTCTGTTAACCTGAGAGATTCCCGCATGCTGCACTGAGGAATGATGCGGATTACCCCTTTGGTGCCGCGCAAGGCGGACTCTCCAGAGTTCCGTCGGGATGCGGTCCTTTTGCCTGAGAGGTTCAGTCCAAAACTTGCTCCTTCGGCGCCTGAGATTAGGTCTCTCCCGCATCGGTCATTCGGACATGGTATTAAATTCCTTTTATTTCATTATATAGTATATGCAGGCCGTAATACAATGAAATTTTTTTAAAATTATGAAAATTACTGGGACGGGCATATGTGCGTAGTTTAATTTACGTAAAAAATCCGAACATTAAATTGATTTTGTATTTAAAAGTTCATATTTTTATTGACAGGCTTTTATACCTGCTGATAAAATATATACGTAAATGAATATAGCTCGTATAATTTTGAGGATATGGCTCGACAGTTTCTACCAGATGACCGTAAATTATCTGACTACGAGTGAAAGTGTGCCTAGGGTTCCGCATACCGGCGTATCCCGTTTTATCTGCTGCGTATGGCTGCGACCAAGGGGTACAGGTGTTCCCGATAACGCTACACCGTTGGGATAAAAGCCCAGGCGGGGAAGTTTCGCTCGGAAAAATGCGATATTTCCCTGTCCGGGTTTACTTATTTTTTGGAGGTGAAGGGAGAAAATAAACGGTGAGAAAAACACGGGGACTCGAGACTATTTGAAAGGGAGACAAGCATGCTGGAAAAAATTTTTAATCTCAGTGCACGGAAAACGGATGTAAATACCGAGTTTATGGCAGGTATTACGACTTTTATGACAATGGCCTATATTTTGTTTGTAAATCCAAGCGTACTTGGCGCCGCAGGTATGGACAAGAACGCCGTATTGCTGGCAACCGCAATTGGCGCCGGATTAGTGACGATTATGATGGGGCTGTTTGTTAATTATCCGATTGCGCTGGCTCCCGGAATGGGTCTGAATGCCTTTTATGCTTTCACCGTAGTTATCGGTATGGGGGTTTCCTGGCAGGTTGCTTTGGGTGCCGTATTTATTTCCGGCATAATTTTTATCTTGCTGACTATTACGCGGATACGCCAACTGCTGGTAGAAGGGATGCCTGCATCACTCAAGTATGCAATTACGGTAGGTATTGGTTTATTTATTACTATTATCGGGCTCAAGATTTCCGGCTTGATGAGTATTCGCTTATCACTCATTCCGCCTACGTTAGAGAAAATTGTTGCCGGTCATGGTAATGGCACTCCTTTATATTTTGAAACTATTATCGAAATGGGCAAGCTGGTGGATAAAGATGTTCTGCTGGCGGTGTTTGGCCTGTTGTTTATCGGTGTTTTAATGGCGCGTAAGATTAAGGGCTCTATGCTTATTGGTATTTTAGTCACCACTGTGATCGGTATTGTAATCGGCGTGGTAAAAGTTCCTGCCGGATTTACGCCGGTGGCTGTTCCCGATTTTAGTAAAAATGCCTTTTTGGCTCTGGATATTCCCGGTGCCATCAATATGGGACTGCTAACCATTATTTTTACCTTTACTTTTGTGGAACTGTTTGATACGATGGGAACTCTTGTCGGGACGGCAACAAAAGCCGGCCTAATGGATGAAAAAACCGGAAAATTTCCCGGCATCGGCAAGGCAATGCTGGTCGATGCAACGGGTGTTAGTCTGGGTTCCCTTCTGGGTACCAGCACGATTACCTGTTTTGTGGAAAGCGCGGCCGGTGTTGGTGCCGGTGGGCGTACCGGGTTGGCAGCGGTAGTATGCGGGGTATTGTTTCTGTTATCCCTGTTTTTCACACCGTTGGTGGGACTGATTCCCGATGCGGCCACTGCACCGGCACTTATCATTGTGGGAGCGCTGATGATGGATGGCATCCGTCATATTGATTTCAGCGATTTTACCGAAGCGCTGCCGGCCTTTCTCACGATTACTTTAATGCCTTTTACATACAGTATTGCCAATGGCATTTCTGCCGGATTGGTTTTTTATCCGCTGCTTAAGTTAATTACCGGCCGCGGCCGTGAGGTTCATTGGATTGTATATGTGCTTGCATTATTAGTTCTTGCACGGTTTGTTTTTCTTGCGGAATAGTAAATATCATATCAGGATCAAGGGTGTTACGGCTTATTGAAAGAATCTTTTGCCGCAGGCTGAACGGACAGGTGACAATCATTATTTTTCAATAGAAAGGATGATATCTGCATGAAAGTAGCCATAATAATGGGGAGTGATTCCGATTGGCCGGTATTGGAGCCGGCAGTCAGGACGCTTCACGATTTTGATATTGCGACGGAGGTTCTGGTCGCTTCCGCCCATCGTACACCGGAAAAAGTGCATCAATTTGCTGCTACAGCCGGTGAACGGGGGGTACAGGTTATTATTGCGGCAGCCGGAGCGGCAGCCCATTTACCTGGTGTTGTCGCTAGTTATACGACGCTGCCGGTTATTGGGGTCCCTATTAACAGTACCTCATTGAATGGGATGGATGCACTGCTGAGTATTGTACAGATGCCTTCCGGCATTCCCGTAGCTACGATGGCGGTCAATGGTGCTAAAAATGCCGCGATTTTTGCCGCTCAGATTTTAGCGGTACAGAATGCGGCTCTGGCGGAAAAATTGCTGGCCCATCGTCAAACCATGGCGGCAGAAGTCGAACGTAAAGCAGCGAAAGTTGCTGAAAAGCTGTAAGATGTATTAACCAGTTTATAAAATTTGCAATATAAATAGAAATAGTGGAGGGTTTTGCAATGGGGAAAACGCCATTATATGAAGGCAAAGCAAAGCAGGTTTATGCAACTGACAATGACGACGAATTACTGGTTTACTTTAAGGATGACGCTACGGCGTTTAATGGTGAAAAAAAGGGTACGATTCAAAGCAAGGGAGTATTAAATAATAAAATTTCCACTTTCTTTTTCAATCTGTTAAGCAAAAATGGAATCCCGCATCATTTCATTCGCACGATCAGCGATCGGGAAATGCTTGTGAAGAAACTGGATATTGTCAAAGTAGAGGTTGTGGTTCGCAATATTGCTGCTGGCAGTCTGGCTAAACGGATGGGCTGTGAGGAAGGGAAAAAGCTGCCTAGCGCTGTTTTGGAAATGTACTATAAGAACGATGAGCTTGGCGACCCAATGATTAATCAATATCATATTAAAGCCATGGGTCTGGCTACGGCTGAACAAGTAAGTAAAATGGAGGAATACGCTCTTAAAATTAATGAAGTTTTGACAAGCTATTTAAATACTAAAAAAATCGAGCTGGTTGATTTTAAATTGGAATTTGGTATTCATAAAGGAGAATTGCTTCTGGGGGATGAGATTTCTCCCGATACTTGCCGCTTCTGGGATAGTGAAACCGGTGAAAAACTGGATAAGGACCGTTTCCGTCGGGATCTCGGCAATGTGGAGGAAGCCTATAAAGAAGTATTGCAGCGTTTAACGGGAGAAACTTTATGAGTATTGACTTGGCGGAAAGTGACAAACTCCATGAGGAGTGCGGCGTTTTCGGCATTTATTCCCGGGATGATGATGTGGCACTGAATACATATTGGGGACTCTACGCCCTGCAGCATCGTGGTCAGGAAAGCGCCGGTATCGCAGTAACCGATGGAGCCTGGATGGATATTCACCGGGGAATGGGACTGGTAAACGAGGTATTTCGCCATCAGCTGCCGCATATGGAAAATCAGTATATTGCTATCGGACATGTACGTTATTCGACTACCGGTTCCAGTTTATTGGCCAATACGCAGCCGCTTATGGTTACTTTCTCCGGCGGTCACATTAGTATGGCTCATAATGGCAATCTTACAAATGCCCGGGAATTGCGGCAAAAATTAGAGGAGCAGGGCAGCGTTTTTCAGACTTCCATTGACAGCGAGGTAATTGTGAATCTGATTGCCCGTTCCCGTAAAGCAACTGTCGAAGAACGGATTCAGGAAAGTTTGTCAAAAATCCAGGGGGCTTACTGCCTGGCGATTATGACAGAAGCAAAATTGATTGGGGTGCGGGATCCACACGGATTTCGTCCTTTATGCATTGGTAAATTAAACGACGGCTGGGTCATTGCTTCGGAGTCCTGCGCCTTAGATACCGTCGGGGCTGATTTTGTCCGGGATGTCGAGCCGGGTGAAATGGTGGTTATTGATGAAAACGGACTTCATTCCAGCTATTTTGGCGAGAGTGACCGTCGGTCACTGTGCATTTTTGAATATATTTACTTTGCCCGTCCCGATAGTGTCATTGACGGACAAAGCGTGTATCAGGCCCGGTTTGATATGGGAAGAGCTTTAGCCAGGGAGAGCGGGTTTAAAGCGGATTTAGTCATATCGGTTCCTGACTCGGGGACTACTGCAGCTCTCGGGTTCAGTTATGAGTCGGGAATTCCCTTTGCCGAAGGGCTAATAAAAAATCGTTATATCGGGCGTACTTTTATTCAGCCGGAACAGAAGAAGCGGGATTTAAGTGTCCGGATCAAGTTAAACGCTGTTCGTTCGGTAGTGGAGGGGAAATCCGTTGTTATGGTGGATGACTCCATTGTCCGGGGAACGACCAGCGGTAAAATTGTCCGTTTACTGAAAGAGGCCGGTGCGAAGGCGATTCATATGTGTGTAAGTTCTCCGCCAATTGGGTTTCCCTGTTACTATGGGATTGATATTTCTGTACGCAAAGAACTGATTGCTGCCACTAAGCAAGTAGAAGAAATCAGGGAATATATTGATGCGGATTCTCTGTATTATCTTTCTTTGGAAGGATTGAGGGAAGCCGTGCCGAATATACCATCGGGACAAATGTGCTACGCTTGCTTTAATTGCGATTATCCGGCCAATAGGCCCTGTGAAGGCAATTGTGCCAGCAATAAATTTATCTTTGAGCAGCGCAGGAAACGGTAGCAAAGTTACTGGTCGAATTGGAGGAAATAAATGAGCATGGAAAAAAATCAGAAAATCCCGTTAACATATCGCGAAGCCGGGGTGGATATCGACGCCGGCAACCGGGCGGTGCAGTTGATGAAAAATGACGTCAAAGCTACTTACCGTCCGGAAGTGCTTGGCGATATCGGCGGGTTTGGCGGCTTGTTTGCCCTTGATATTGCCAAATACCGTCAGCCGGTTCTGGTTTCCGGTACGGATGGAGTTGGCACCAAGCTTTGCCTGGCATTTATGCTGGATCGCCATGATACCATTGGACAGGACGCCGTAGCCATGTGTGTAAACGATATTTTAGTACAAGGGGCGGAGCCCTTGTTTTTCCTCGATTATTTAGCAGTTGGGAAACTGGAGCCGGAAAAAGTCGCTGCCATTGTCAGCGGTGTCGCCGGTGCCTGTAAAGAATCCGGCTGCGCCCTCATTGGCGGCGAAACAGCGGAAATGGCCGGTTTTTATAAGACCGGTGAGTATGACATCGGCGGCTTTGCCGTCGGAGTAGTTGAAAAATCAAAAATAATTACCGGGGAGACTATTCAGCCGGGAGATGTTTTGCTGGGACTGCCTTCCAGCGGCGTTCATTCTAACGGATATTCTCTTGTGCGAAAAATTTGTTTTGATTTGCAGCAGCAGTCGCCGGATGATTTTATGCCGGAACTGGGACGGACAATCGGCGAGGAATTGCTGGTGCCCACCAGACTGTATCCCAAGGTTTGTTTGCCGCTCTTCGAGAAATTTGAAGTTCGGGGGATGGTACATATTACCGGCGGCGGCTTTTATGACAATATACCCCGTATATTGCCTGAACATTGCAGGGCTGAGGTGGATACGTCCTCCTGGCCGATGCTGCCTGTATTTGGATTGCTTCAGGAATGGGGGCAAGTTCCCTGGCCGGAAATGTACCGGACGTTCAATATGGGAATCGGCATGATTCTGGTACTGCCACCTTCTCAGGCAGAAGCTGTTCAGCAGGATTTGGCGGCCCGTGGTGAAAAATCATATGTGATCGGCAAAATAAACGCCGGAAAACAGGAAGTCATCCTGAAAGGTGGCGTCTTTGGTGGGTAAAACGGTATTAGGCGTATTGGCTTCCGGGCGGGGCAGTAATCTGCAGGCTATTATGGATGCCATTTCTGCCGGCAGTATTGCAGCCGAGATTGGTGTGGTCATCAGCGACAATCCGAAGGCCAATGTACTCAAACGCGTAGCGGGTACGGGTATACCGGCCATTCCAATTGATCGTAAGCGTTTTGCCACCAGAGCGGAATTTGAAGGGGAAATTGCCAGACAGCTTAATTTGCATCATGTCGAATTGGTGGTATTAGCTGGATTTATGCGCATTTTAAGTCCGGATTTTATTAGCTTATTTTCCGGCTATATCATGAATATTCACCCGGCGCTGTTACCCTCCTTTCCCGGGTTAAATGCCCAGGAACAGGCGGTTAATTATGGCGTAAAAGTTTCCGGGTGTACCATTCATTTTGTTGACGAAGGAATGGATACCGGCCCCATTATATTGCAAGAGGCAGTTCCCGTATTGGATGGCGACACCCCCGAAACATTAGCGGACCGGATTCTTCAGGTAGAACATAAGCTTTATCCTAAGGCTGTTGCCTTATATTGCGAAGGACGGCTGCGGGTTGAAGGACGTAAAGTGAGAATTGTGGAAAAGGGGATGCGTTTATGAATATTTCACGTGCATTAATTAGTGTTTCCGATAAAACAGGAATTGTTGATTTTGCCCGTAAGCTTAATAGCTATGGCGTAGAGATTATTTCCACCGGCGGTACGATGAATGCGCTGCGTAAAGCAGGCATTCCGGTTACGTATGTGAGCGATGTAACCGGCTTTCCTGAAATCATGGATGGACGGGTAAAGACCTTGAATCCTTATATTCATGGCGGTATTTTGGCCATTCGCGACAACCCCGACCATGTGAAAGCCATGAAACAGCATAACATTCGCGGGATTGATCTGGTGGTTGTAAATTTATATCCCTTTCGGCAAACTGTGGCCAAGCCGGATGTTACCTTAGAAGAGGCTATTGAAAATATTGATATCGGCGGGCCGTCCATGATTCGTGCTGCCGCTAAAAATTATCGTTATGTTACGGTAGTGGTGAATCCGGAACACTATGATTCGGTGCTGCAGCAAATTGGCGACAAAAACGGTATTTCGGAAGAAACCCGCATGCAGCTGGCCCATGAAGCTTTCGAACATACGGCTGAGTACGATGCATATATTGCTCAGTATCTAAGTAAACAACTGGGAGAAGGGAAATTCCCTCCTAACCTCCACATGGTCTGGGAACGGGTGCAGGCTTTGCGTTATGGCGAGAATCCACACCAGCAGGCGGCTTTTTATCGGGAAAAATATTATACCGGCGCTGGGATTGCCAATGCCCGTCAACTCCATGGCAAGGAATTATCCTTTAACAATATTGTGGATGTAGAAGCAGCTTATAAGCTTGTTGCCGAATTTGACAAGCCGGCGGCAGCCATTATCAAACATACCAATCCCTGCGGTACCGGCATTGGCGATAATCTGGCAGCTGCCTACCAAAAGGCCTATCAGGCTGATCCGCTGTCGGCTTACGGCGGTATTGTCGCCCTGAACCGGGAAGTGGATCAGGCTACTGCTGAAGAAATAAAGACTATCTTCGTTGAAGCGGTGATCGCTCCGGCGTACAGCCAGCAAGCCCTTGATGTTCTCACGCAAAAAAAGAATGTCCGCATATTGTTGGCTGAAATGCCGGATCATTCAGCGGCGCAGCTGGACTGTAAAAAAGTTTCCGGCGGGCTGTTGATTCAGGAAACCGACAGTAAGGACGCTCCGCGGGCGGCTATGAAAGTGGTTACTGACCGTCAGCCTACGGCGGCAGAGTGGGAACAGCTGCTTTTTGCCTGGAAGGTTGTAAAACATGTCAAATCCAATGCAATTGTGGTCGCCGGGAATAATCAGACATTTGGCGTTGGCGCCGGTCAGATGAACCGTGTCGGATCTGCCGATATTGCCCTGACTCAGGCAGGCGAAAAAGCTCAGGGAGCGGTTTTGTCATCCGATGCTTTCTTCCCTTTCCGTGATACGATAGATGCTGCTGCTAAAGCCGGTATTAAAGCAATTATCCAACCCGGCGGGTCAATAAGAGATGAAGAATCGATTCAGGCAGCTAATGAACATGGTATTGCCATGGTATTTACCGGAATGCGGCATTTCAAACATTAAAATAGCGCATCGCAGAAGAGTTAAAGGGGTGTAATTGTGCGAATTTTAGTTATTGGCGGCGGCGGACGTGAACATACACTGGTTTGGAAACTGGCGGACAGCCCACGGGTGGAAAAAATATATTGTGTGCCGGGAAATCCGGGAATCGGTCAGATTGCCGAATGCGTGAATCTTGATATCGGTGATAATGACGCCCTTGTCCGGTTTGCGCAGAACGAGCGGATAGATCTTACTGTTGTGGGTCCGGAGCTCCCCCTTGCTAATGGTATAGTGGATGTATTTGCGGCTCATAACCTGCGAATTTTCGGACCCGACCGGCAGGCAGCCCGGATTGAGGGATCCAAGTCTTTTGCCAAAGAACTGATGGAAAAATATCAGATTCCTACTGCCGGATTTCGGGTATTTACCGTTGCCGAAGAAGCAAAAAAGTATGTCAGGCAGCATGGTGCGCCGGTAGTGGTCAAAGCCGATGGGCTGGCGGCCGGTAAAGGCGTGGTAGTTGCTATGACGCTGGCAGAAGCGCTGGCAGCTGTGGATATGATCATGTGCGATCACGCCTTTGGTGCCGCCGGGAGCCAGGTGGTTATTGAAGATTTTTTAACCGGTGAGGAAGCATCTTTGCTGGCATTTACCGATGGAACAACGATTGTGCCGATGATAGCGGCCCAGGATCACAAACGAATTTTTAATGGCGATCAGGGTCCCAATACCGGCGGAATGGGAGCGTATGCTCCGGCTCCGGTAGTTACTGCGGAAATTCGTGAGCAGGTTGTACGGGATATTTTACAGCCTGCCATTGACGCGATGCGGCAGGAAGGCTGTCCTTATTGCGGTTGTTTATATGCCGGCTTGATTATTACCGATGAGGGCCCGAAGGTGATTGAGTTTAATGCCCGCTTTGGTGATCCGGAGACGCAGGTGGTGCTGCCGCTGCTGGCGACTGATTTGACAGTCATTATGGAAGCTTGCATTGATGGTCAGCTTGCCAATGTGGATATTGAGTGGCGTCAGGAAACAGCCGTGTGCGTTGTTCTTGCTTCAAAAGGCTATCCGGCATCTTCCCATAAGGGAGATGTGATTGATGGTATTGATAGCGCTGAAAAGCAGCAGGCTTATGTATTTCATGCCGGGACGGCGGTGCGGCATGATCAGGTAATAACCAACGGCGGGCGGGTATTGGGTGTTACCGCTACTGCAGCCGATATTCGCGGCGCCGTAGAAAAGGCATATGCCGCGGTTAAGGAAATAAAGTTTGAAGGTATGCAGTACCGTACCGATATTGCCTATCGCGCTATGAAATAAAAAAGGGCAGTCAGGAAATAATCCTGGCTGCCTTTTTTTCAGATGAATTTGACTTAAATAAACGTCATAAATTGGCTATTTTTTGCAGGGGCCAAAAAATAGCCATGGCTTTGCCCTTCACAAATTGAGAGGGCAAAAAACCAACGCTGAAGCGGCTGTCTTCAGAATTATTGCGGTCATCTCCCATAACGAAATAATGGCCTTCAGGCACGGCTTTTAAGGGATAGGACCCGTTTGTCGGTTCTAAAATATAAGGTTCCGTTAACTGTTGTCCGTTTACAAGTACCTGTCCGTTGTTTACTTGAATGGTATCGCCGCCTACCGCAATCACGCGCTTAATAAAATCCCGGTCGGGATCCAGTGGATATTGAAAGACAATAATGTCCCCTCGCTGGGGTGGATGAAGGCGATAGACAAATTTATTCACCATTACCCGGTCGTCCTGCACCAAAGTGGGAAGCATCGAAGGACCTTCTACTTTATAGGGCTCAATTATAAAGTAATGAATCAGAAAAGCAAGGGCGATTGCAAGTGCGATGGATTTTACCCAGTCTTTAACTTCATTCATTACGCTGTGTTTATTCAAATTTGTACTCCTCCCGCAGTCAATAAAAATAGTATATTCCAAAAGAGACAACTTATGCCTGAAAGGTTAAGGATAAGTCTATTTAGTAAAACTGAAATTGGAAAATTTCCATAAAAAACCGCTACAAAGTATAGCGGTTTTTTTATTAAACGTATATCATTATTGCGGATATCTTGATATAATCATATCTGACTGGCTGACTGACTAGTCAACTTTGATTTTATATACCTGCCAATAGAAAGGATGAGATGAGTGATTTTTAAAAATAAAAAGATTGCTATAGCTGCGGCGGTAATCTTTGTGTTGACCGGCATCATTGGCTATCGTGTTTATGCCAATGTCGCCGCAAGCAAAGCGAGGGCCGGGCAAATGTCTCAGGGAAATAAAGTCGTTGTTCAGGTGGCACAGGTCGGCCGGCATGATATCCAGCCGAACATGACCTTTTCTGCCGGTCTTGAACCGGTTTGGAGTGCAGATGTTTCGGCCAAGGTTGACGGCCGGATTAATACCTTAACCGTTACGGAGGGTGACGCAGTTAAGGCCGGGGCGGTAATTGCCACTTTGGATACTGCCGATTTATCCGCTCAGGTTATACAGGGACAGGGTAATCTAATGGCGGCTCAATCAAACTTGGAACAGGCTGAAATGGATTATCAGCGCTATTCAGTATTGGCCGGACAAGGAGCGATATCAGCCCAAATGCTGGATAACGCCCGAACAAAGCGGGATTTGGCAGCGGGTCAGGTTAAAGCGGCCGAAGGCGGGTTGGCTTTGATGGAGGAAAAATTAAATAATGCCAGGATTGTCGTCCCTCAGGACGGTGTGGTAACTAAACGCTATGTACAATCCGGCACCTTTACCAGAGCCGGTTCGCCGATTGTTACCGTGGCTGATGTTTCTACGCTATTGGCAAAGGCGACTATCGGTGAGGCACAGATTGGTGAACTGCAGGTGGGTACGACTGTTAAAGTAAAGCTTGACGCTTTAAGCGGTCAGGAATTTACCGGAATAATTACCCATATTTCTCCGGCAGCCCAATTGCCGGCTCGGACTTTTACCGCTGAAGTAACTATTTCTAACGGTAGCGGTGCACTGAAAGCCGGTATGTTTGCGAAAGTGGAAATTCCTACTCGCGTGCATCAAAATGTTCTTGCCATTCCGGAAAGTGCTTTGGTTATGCGCGAGGATCAGAAAACTGTATTTGTAGTTGATGCTGATAATAAAATCCAACAGCGTATTTTAAAACTAGGCTATGTTGGTGATGGCTGGGCCGAAGTTTTAGAGGGCGTAATTGAAGGGGACACCATCGTTATTGCCGGTCAGAATAAAGTAAAGGATGGGATCGAGGTTTCTCCTGCTAAGGAAGGTGCTTCATAATGGGAGGTATCGGAACATTTATTAAGCGTCCTGTCTTTACTACTATGCTGGTCATGCTGCTGGTAGTATTCGGACTTAAAGCTTACCCGACGTTGGGAATCGATTTAAATCCGGACGTAGACTTTCCTATCGTTAGCGTTTCTGTAAGTTATGCCGGCACCTCACCGGAAGAGATGGAAAGTTTAGTTACCAAACCAATTGAGGATGCTGTCAGCTCGCTATCCGGCATTAAGAATTTGTCTTCCGTTACGAAAGCAGGAAGTTCTCAGACTACCATTGAATTTGAGTTCGGAACCGATCCTAAGTTAGCAGCGAATGAAGTGAGAGAAAAGGTGGCAGGAGCCCGGAAACGGCTACCTGATCAAATTGATGAACCGGTAGTTCAGCGTTTTGATATCAGCGCTCAGGCTATTGCAACCTATAGTTTATCGTCGAACAGCCGCAGCACTGGCGAGATTCAAAAGCTGGCAACCGATGTTGTAAAGGATGAACTGCAGCGAATTGATGGTGTAGCCAGTGTTAACGTATACGGCGCGTCCGACCGGGAGATTCAGATTCAACTTGATTCGAAAAAATTAGATGCCTATACAATTTCCATGCAGCAAATTCTTAACACTGTAGACAATCAGAACCTTAACGCCCCTGGAGGGCGTGTGACCGAAAAAGGAACTGATCTACTGGTGCGAACCATCGGTAAATACCAAAGTGTGGATGATATCAAGGGGATCATTGTTGCCAATCAGGATGGTCATTTGATTAAATTGAGTGATGTGGCTACGGTAAATGACAGTTGGCAAGAAGCAACTACACTAGCTCGCACTAACGGCCAGCCTAGTGTATTGATTTCGATTCAGAAACAATCCGGGACGAATACGGTTGACGTTGCCGATAAAGTGAAAACAGCCATGGGTAAGTTGCAAAACGTTTTACCGTCTGACGTAAAAGTTGCCAATACTCGCGACAGCTCTACCTATATTCGCAGCAGTGTGGATGATGTAATGACATCGCTGGTATTTGGGGGCTTGCTGGCGATTATTATTACCTTCTTGTTCTTACAGAATACCCGGGCGACGATGATCGGGGCTATCGCCATTCCGACATCGGTTATTGCAACATTTTTTCTCATGAAGGCAATGAATTTTACGCTAAATAATATGTCTTTGATGGGGCTTAGTCTGGCGGTAGGTATTCTGATTGATGATGCAATTGTTATTATCGAGAATATTTACCGGCATATGGAACAGGGAAAATCGGCCTTTGCGGCAGCCCGGGAAGGCACTGCCGAAATTGCTCTTGCGGTCATGGCGACAACCTTTTCCATTCTGGCGGTATTTGTGCCGGTTGGCAGCATGGGGCAAATTATCGGTCAGTTTTTTAAGCAGTTTGGCTTGACCGTTGCTTTCGCCGTGGCTTTCTCCTTATTCGTAGCCTTTACCTTAACGCCGACATTGTCGGCATACTGGCTCAAGCAAGAACATGGTAAGGCTGAATTACCTCATGGACCGCGCAAATGGTTACAAGACTTTTTGGATCGCTGGGAAAAAGGCTTTTTGAGCCTGCAGGCAACATATAAAAATATTTTAAGCTGGGCGCTAAAACGTCCGAAAAAATTGGTTGCTTTTGCTGTATTATCGCTTTTTGCTAATGGTTTATTGCTGCCGTTCCTGGGAACTGAGTTCCAGCCAACCTATGACTCCGGTGAATTTAGTATTGCGATGACTGCACCGGCAGGAACTTCACTGGAGAAAATGCAGCAACTGGCAGCACCCATTGAACAAACGGTTCTGGCAATTCCCGAAAGAGATACATCCTACACCTTAGTAGGTTCGAACGGTTTGACGAATAAGGCTACGATTGGTGTCCGCCTTGTTCCAGCCAGCAGCCGCAAGCGATCGATGACACAGATTATGGACGAACTACGGAAAAATTTCAATAATGTCGGCAATTTAAAGATTGCGGTCCAAAATAATCAAGGCGTTGGTCGCGGTGATTCCCGTCCGGTGCAGCTTGCTCTTCGCGGACCGGATCTGGTTACGTTAACCCATACAGCCTTGGATTTAGCGGAAAAAATCAAACAGCTCCCCGGTACGGCGGATGTAGATATTTCCAGCGAACAATCGGCTCCGGAGATTCAGGTTAAACTGGATCCAGTACGCATGAGTGATGCCGGATTGGACGCGGCTGTGGCTTCTACTACGGTACAGACAGCTTTCCTGGGGGTTACTACCAGAAATAGATTCAATGTCGGTAATAACGATTATAATATCCGGCTTCAGCTCCAGTCCCAAAGCCGAACGAATATCGACGATGTGGCTAACCTCCTCATTACTACAAAAACGGGAAGCGCTGTCCGCTTGGGTGATATTGCTAATGTTTCCCTATCTTCCGGTCCGACCGAAATCGATCGTGAATCGCGTCAGCGTGAAGTCATTGTCTATGCGAACGTAGTCGGCGTTTCGGCCGGGGATGTGATTACCCAGGTGAAAAATATTGTGACGACGATGAACCTGCCGCTCGGTTACTCCTATCAATTTGTCGGCCAGGCTCAAACGATGCAGGATTCTTTTGCCGAACTTGCAAGGTCGCTGATTTTGGCTGTTGTTTTGATCTATATGGTGCTTGCCGCCCAGTTTGAAAGCTTTATCCACCCGTTGACAATTATGCTGTCGCTGCCATTCTCATTGATTGGTGCGATTCTCGGCTTGCTGATTGCGGGGCAGACGCTGAATATCATGTCGCTCATCGGCTTTATTATGCTGATGGGGCTGGTTACGAAAAATGCGATCCTGCTGGTTGATTACACGAATCAGCTACGGAAAAAGGGAATGGGTGTTTCCGAGGCTTTGGTCGAGGCAGGCACAGTCCGTCTGCGTCCAATTCTCATGACTACGGCCGCCATGATATTCGGTATGCTGCCGGTGGCGCTGGGTATTGGCTCCGGTGCCGAATTGCGGCAGTCTATGGGGGTGGTACTGGTAGGCGGCTTAATCACTTCTACAGTGCTGACTCTGGTTATCGTTCCGCTGGTTTACCTGTTGATCGACCGATTAAAAAACCGTTATAACAAAAGAGCGCATCAAATAGCTGAATAATGCAAAGAGGCACCCACGGTGCCTCTTTGCATTATTCAGCCAACAATTATTTTTCGACAGCTGCTTTGATCTGCTGCAGTCCTTTTATGATGTTTTCCCGGGAGGCAGCATAGGAAAAACGCAGGTATTCATCAGTCTCACCGATGTTTCGGGCGCCAAAGGCCGTGCGGGGGAGAACGGCAACATTTCCCTGGTACAGGATATAGTGCTGCAGCTCTTTAGAAGTTTTGAGACCGAGATTTTTGCAGGCTTCCGTAACATTGGGGAATACATAAAAGGCTCCATTCGGTTTTTTACAGGTAAAACCGGCAATCTGATTTAATCCGTCGACAATTAAATCCCTTCTGGCTCTGAATTCATTGACTATATTCGTTACCGAATCCTGGGGACCGGTTAATGCTTCGATTGCGGCATATTGAATAAAGGTATTCGTACAGGACTCGCAGTTAGTCTCCAGACGGGTAATCTGGGTGGCCAGTTCTTCATTCATCACACCATACCCCAGCCGCCAACCGGTCATTGCATAGGTTTTAGAAAATCCGTCCAAAATAATAGTGCGTTCTTTCATACCAGGCAGCGAACTGATACTGGAGAATTTTCCGGAGTAGATGATGCGGCTGTAAATCTCGTCAGAAAGTATCCATAAGTCATGTTCGCTGGCCAACTGGGCAATCGCTGCCAGGTCTTTATCGGTTAGCATCCCGCCGGTAGGATTCTGCGGACTGTTAAGGATGATCAATTTTGTTTTTGGGGTGACCAACTGCTTTAACTGCTCCGTATCAAAGGAAAATCCTTTTTCTTCCAGCAATGGTGCAGGAACAGGAACGCCGCCGACGAATTTGATGACTGATTCATAAATGGAAAAACCGGGGTTGGGATAAATCACTTCGTCGCCGGGATTCACCAGGGCATGAATCGTATAATAGATGATCGGCTTTCCGCCGGGAGTAACGACAACTTCATTTGGGCTGACGGGAATTCCTCTGGTTTCGCTAATGTGGCGGGCAATTGTCTCCCGCAGCGGCATAATACCGGCTGAGGGACCATAATGAGTTTGATTTTCCGCAAGAGCCCGGATACAAGCCTGCTTAATATTGGAGGGAGTGTCAAAATCCGGTTCGCCGATAGCAAAACTAATGATGTCGCGGCCGGCTGCTGTTAATTTGTTTACCTCTGCCAGAACTTCAAAGGCGTTCTCTGAGCCTAATTGACTTAACCGATGTGCCAGATTCATAAATTCCTCCTGTGAGTATAAAATGGTAAGTACATATTATATATTTTACGAAAGCAGGGCGAGTTCCTTCCCCATACTGGATTATTCCAATATATCTTTCTTTTCGGCAGGAAAATTTATTTTTTTTTGTGATAAAGGAAGGATTTATTCTTTATAGGGCGAACGAGTTAATCATAACAACTTTTTCTGGAGAGTTGTTCTAGTTTAAATAACACATCGAATGATGGGAGGTATAAGAATGAGTTTTAAAATTAAGGACAGTATTTCATGGGTTGGCAAGGTAGATTGGGAATTGGTTAAATTTCATGGGGAAGAGTATTCCACCCACAAGGGTTCCACCTATAATTCATATTTGGTGCGGGACGAAAAGACAGTCTTGATCGATACGGTCTGGATGCCTTATGCTAAAGAGTTCGTGGAAAAGCTGCAGCAGGAGGTTGATTTGCAGCAGATTGATTACATTATCGCCAATCATGGGGAAGTGGATCATAGCGGTGCTTTGCCGGAATTGATGCGTCATATACCCGATACGCCGATTTATTGCACGGCGAATGCTGTTAAGTCTCTGCAGGGACAGTATCATGAGGACTGGAATTTTAAAGTAGTAAAAACCGGCGATAAACTCAGTATCGGTTCCCAAGAATTTATCTTTATTGAAGCGCCGCTGCTCCATTGGCCGGATACTATGTTCAGCTATCTGACCGGAGATAATATTTTGTTTAGCAATGATGCTTTTGGTGAGCATTTGGCCTCTGAGTATATGTTTAATGACCTGGTAGATCAATCGGAACTGTATGCCGAAGGCATGAAGTATTATGCTAATATTCTTAACCCCTTCAGCAAGCTTGTGGATAGAAAAATTAAGGAATTCGTTGGCTTAAATCTGCCGCTGAATATGATCTGCCCCAGCCACGGCGTGATCTGGCGGGACAATCCGCTGCAAATTGTCAAGCAATATCTAGAATGGGCTAACCAGTATCAGGAAAATCAGATTACGATTCTGTATGATACCATGTGGGACGGCACCAGGAAGATGGCAGAGGGTATTGCCCAAGGGATTCGGCTGGCGGATCCTTCGGTCAATGTGAAATTGTTTAATACCGCCCGGCGGAGTAAAAATGATATTGTTACCGAGGTGTTCAAATCCAAGGCGATTGCTGTCGGTTCACCGACGATTAATAAAGGAATATTGTTCTCCATTGCCGGTATTCTGGAAGAAATCCAGGGATTGCGCTTTGTTAATAAAAAGGCGGCAGCTTTCGGTACTTATGGCTGGAGCGGTGAATCGGTAAAATTAATCAATGAAAAATTGAAAGAATCCGGCTTTGAAGTTATCAACGACGGACTGAAGCAGCTGTGGAATCCTGATGCTCAGGGTATGGAAGCTTGCATTCAATTAGGAAAACAAATTGCCGGTTAACTCATGAAGAAACGGCGTCAGCCAGAGTGCTGATGCTGTTTCTTTTTATTTGGCAGAAGGAAAAGCTTTATATAAGCTAGAAAGAATATTTAATATTATTTTGCCGGAAATCTTAAAAGGAGTAGAAAATGAAAATTATTGATCTGCATTGTGACACCATCATGTGTCTCACTGAACTTGGTCCACAGGCCGGTTTGTATGAAAACGATTTGAGTATTGATATTCGGAAATTGAAAGCGGCGAATTCTCTGGCTCAATTTTTTGCCCTGTATCTTGATTTGGGCCAGGTGGAAAATCCCCTGGAACATGGCCTGAAAATGGCAGATCGATTTTATCAGGAGATGGAAGCTAATCAGACGGATATCCGGCCGGCTGCCGGTTATGGGGATTTATGCAGCAATATGGCCCAAGGGAAAATATCCGCTTTTTTAACGATTGAAGAGGGGGGAGCGCTGAAAGGAGAACTTGCCAATCTGCGCAATTTTTACCGGCTGGGCGTACGGCTCATTACCTTGACCTGGAATTATCCCAATGAAATTGGTTTTCCCAACTGCCAGGAACAGTTTCGCAGTAAAGGGCTGACAGCCTTTGGCCGAGCCGTTGTTGGTGAAATGAACCGGCTGGGAATGCTGATTGACGTATCCCATTTATCGGATCAGGGTTTTTATGATGTCGCCCGGTTGTCCCAAAAACCGTTTGTGGCATCCCATTCCAATTCTCGTGCTATAACCGACCATCCCCGGAATCTAACGGATGATATGATTCGTTTGCTGGCGCAGAAAGGCGGTATCATGGGAATTAATTTTGCGAAGGATTTTTTAGGCGGTACAGATATAAGCAGAGTGGCGGATATGATCCGGCACATTCGTCATATCCGCAATGTCGGCGGTATTGAGGTATTGGCGTTAGGTTCGGATTTTGACGGCATCAGCCGGGAATTGGAAATCCACCATATTGGCGAAATCGATAAACTGATCCGGGGACTGTCGCAAAACGGCTTTAGTGAAGGCGAGATTGAAAAAATTTGCTATCAAAATGCCCGGCGGCTGATTCAGGACTGCTTGTGATATTTAGTTTATTGGTATGAAATTAAGGGAGGCGCAATATGAATTATTCGCGAGAAACGGAAAAATTTACTGATTCGCGCTCAAAACGGCAGCAGATACTGGATGCCGCGTATGAAATTTTTTCACATAAAGGATATCACCAGGCAACTGTTGATGAAATTATTACCTTAGCTGATACAGGAAAAGGGACTGTATATAATTATTTTGTCAATAAAGAGCAGTTGTTTTATACATTAGTGAAGGAACGGACGGCTCCGTTTGAGGTGGAACTGGCTAAAATTATTGAATCTCCCTTGGATCCGTTAGCCAAGGTTGAGCGGATTATTAAATCATTTTTAGGATTTTATGTTATTAATGCTGATATTTACCGGGTTTTGATGCATGAAATCCGCGGTTTGGGAAGTGACAGCTATTCCCGGGTTCCGCAGGAGCAGCGGGAAAAATATCGGCAGCTGCTGGACGGAACCATCGGCATGATTGAGAAAGTCATTATTGAGGGTGTCGAAGCCGGAGTAATCCGGCAATGCAATGAAAAAAAGGCGGCTCATGCTCTCTTCAGTGTAATTGTCATGATGGCTTTTAAGAAATGGGTCGATGAGGATATCGATGGGACGGCACATGTCGTCGCCGACCATTTTTTGTATGGAATAGCAAAACGCTAGTGATCTTTTTGTCCGGATGCCTGACTGTTTAGTCACGTCTCCGGCGATAAACAGAAGGCTTATTTAGCAGCAGGGGCAATTAATAAACGGGACAAGCGAAAAGGGCAGATGCCGCATCTGCCCTTTTCGCTGTCCCAAGACGGTTGAATTACCAAGCAACGGTAACGGAACCTTTAAAATGCTCTTGGGCAAATTGTTTTACTTCATCGGACTGGTAAGCCTTGATCAATTTTTGTATATTGGGATTATCCTTATTTCCTGCCTTTACAGCGAGTATGTTGGCGTAGGGCGAGTTTGCATCTTCCAGTAAAATAGCATCTTTATTCGGAGTTAATCCGGCAGTCATGGCATAATTGGTGTTAATGGCGGCAAGATCTACATCATCCAGTGAACGGGGGATTTGTGCGGCTTCCAATTCTTTAATCTTCAGGTTTTTCGGATTTTCAATAATGTCGGTTACGGCAGCTTTAACTCCGGCATCAGGACGAAGTTTGATCAAGCCTGCCTTCTCCAGTAATAAGAGACCTCTCCCGCCGTTGGTAGGATCATTGGGGATGGCTATGACAGCACCGGCTGGAAGTTCGTCAATGGATTTAAGTTTTTTCGAATAGATTCCCATGGGGAAAATAATGGTTTTTGCAACAGAAACAAGATCATAATTGCGGTCTTTGATGATGTTGTCCAAATAGGGTTGATGCTGAAAACTGTTTACATCAATATCGCCCTGGAAGAGAGCCACATTCGGTTGAATATAGTCATTAAATTCAATGACTTCAATTTTAAGACCGTTCTTTTCAGCAACTTTTTTTACTACATCCATCACTTCAGCATGCGGGCCGGCGGTTACGCCGACTTTTAATGGCTTATCGGCCGGGGTGCTGTTTTGTTTGCTGCAGCCGCCGGCTAAGAAGGCAATGAAGGTCAGTGTCAGCAAGACAGCGGTGAGTTTGGTCCATTTTTTCATTGGTATACCTCCCAATAGTATTATTTCAATTTTTGCAAGCGTTCCACTGCTGTTTCCAGCGTGGCTAATTCTTTACAGAAGCAGAAGCGGACAAAACGATGCCGGTCCGGATTATCTTCCCGATAAAAACTGGATCCGGGGACAACGGCGACGCCTATCTTTTCGGCCAGGTAGCGGGCAAAATCCACATCGCTGTTCCAGTCGAGAATGTCAGTCATAATATAGTAGGCCCCGCCGGGACGGATACAGTCAAAGCCGACTGCCGTTAATTCTTTCAGCATAAAGTCGCGGCGCTTTTTGTAAAAAGAAGATAGTTCCCGGTAGTATTCCGGACCAAAATGCAGTGCTTCGGCAATAGCAGCTTGCAGGGGAGCAGCAGCGCCGACAGTGAGAAAATCGTGAACTTTTCGTACCGATTGGGTAATTTCCGGTGAGGCGATTACATAGCCGATGCGCCAGCCGGTTACACTGTAGGTCTTTGAGGCGCTGTTGATTGCTAAAGTTCGTTCAGCCATACCGGGCAGGGTCCAGAGGGGAATGTGCTCAATACCGTCATACAGAATGTGCTCGTATATTTCATCCGTGATGGCCAGGACATCATACTGAATGCAGAGCTGAGCAATTAGATTCAGTTCATCCCGGCTAAACACTTTGCCGGTGGGATTGTTAGGGGAGTTCATGATAATGGCCCGGGTGCGCTCGGAGAAAGCGGCTTTTAACTCTTCCGGGTCAAAATTAAATTCCGGCGGACGCAGACTGATATATTTCGGGGAAGCGCCGCAAAGAATAACATCCGGTCCGTAATTTTCATAAAAGGGTTCAAAGATGATCACTTCATCGCCGGGATTAACGGTAGCCAGCAGGGAAGAAACCATACATTCGGTGGCGCCGCAGCAAACAGTAATTTGCCGCTCCGGGTCCAATTCCACACCATAATCCCGCTGCACTTTCCAGGCAATGGAATTTCTCAGTTCTTTCGTTCCCCAGGTGATAGCATACTGGTTATGGTCTGCCATTACCGCCCGGACGGCTGCTTCTTTAATTTTCTGCGGAGCAGGAAAATCCGGGAAACCCTGAGCCAGATTAACGGCTTTGTGAGCGGCGGCAATCCGGGACATTTCCCGGATAACCGACTCCGTAAACCGGCTGGCTTTTGCCGAAGCATACTTTAAGGCAGTAGTCATTGTGTTATAATCCTCCTCAACTTTTATCTTTTATTCAGCCGACGGGCAAAATAGTCGCCGCAGGTTTGAACAATCTGGACTTGGGCAATCAAAATTATTACGGTAAGCAGCATGATATCGCCGCGAAATCTTTGATACCCATAGCGGATGGCCAAGTCGCCCAGCCCGCCGCCGCCGATCGCTCCGGCCATGGCGGAATAGCCGATGAGGCCGATGATTGCTAATGTAAGCCCCATAATTATGGCAGGCAGCGCTTCGGGGATCAATACTTTCGTAATGATTTGCCGGGGGGAGGCTCCCATAGCCTGAGCAGCCTCAATTAGACCGTAGTCCACTTCTTTTAATGCGGATTCCACGACCCGGCCGATGAAAGGAATAGCGGCAAGGGTTAAAGGTACGATGGCCGCATTGGTGCCGATGGAAGTGCCGACGATCAGTCTGGTTAAAGGGATAATGGCTACCATTAGAATGATGAACGGAGTAGACCGGGTAGCGTTCACGATTGCCCCTAAAATGCGGTTAAGGACAAGATGTTCTAAGATGTGATCTTTGGCCGTGGTAACAAGAATGACTCCCAGGGGGATTCCCACTATGGTGGATATAATGGCGGAAACAGCAACCATATAGGTGGTTTCCAACAGTCCGTTAGCTAGCAGCGCTAGTACGTCTGGCGACATAACCAATCACCTCAATTCCTAACTCGCGGCTTTTTAAATATTCTAAGGCGTTTTGAATATTGTTTTGCTCACCGGCAAGCTCAATGATTAAAGTACCAAAAGGTGTACTTTGGATGTTGTCAATATTGCCGTACAAAATGCTGGCATCCACATTGAAGTGCCGTATCATATTGGCAATAACCGGTTCTTCGGCCGAATGGCCGATGAAGGAAAGACGAAGCACCAGGGTGCTGCCGGCAAAAGGAAGCGGGGAAAAATCAATGTCCGCCAGGACTGCCGGTAAATCATGATTGATGATACCGCTGATAAAATCCCGGGTCGTCGCTGCCTGGGGTTTGGTGAAGATATCCAGTACCGGCCCCTGTTCAATAATCCGGCCATTTTCAATGACAGCCACATGATCGCAGATTTCTTTGATGACCTGCATTTCGTGAGTGATCATGACAATAGTCAGCTTAAGCTTGAGATTAATATCTTTTAAAAGCTTTAATATGGCTTTCGTAGTCTGAGGATCAAGGGCGGAGGTGGCTTCGTCGCAAAGCAGTACTTTAGGCTGATTGGCCAGTGCCCGGGCAATGCCGACTCTTTGCTTTTGACCGCCGCTCAGTTGTGCCGGATATTGATCTCGTTTGTCAGTGAGCTCGACCAACTCCAGTAAATGCATTACTTCCCGGTCGATTTCCCCTTTGCGGCGTTTCGCTAATTCCAGGGGAAAAGCAATGTTTTCATAAACAGTGCGGGATGACAGCAGATTAAAATGCTGGAAGATCATGCCGATTTTTTTGCGTGCCTCCCGTAATTCCCGTTCCGGCATAGCAGTCAAGTCCTGACCATCGACAAACACTTTGCCGGCAGTGGGGCATTCCAGCATGTTAATGCAGCGAATCAGCGTACTTTTACCGGCGCCGCTTTTACCGATAACGCCAAATATTTCACCCTGGTTAATATTTAAAGTAACGCCGTTGAGGGCATTTACTTGTCCGTTGGAACCGGAATAAACTTTTTTGATTTCTTTGAGCTTAATCATGAGCCATGCTCCTTTCTTCGGTTTGATAATAATAAAAAAGTCTCTTCACAGAATGAAGAGACCGCATCATCAGGCTGGTATTCTTCATCTGCCAGGATATTCTCCTGTAGGAATTGGCACCGTTTCGCCGAAACGAATGGTTGCCGCGGCGTCATCGGGCCAGTCCCTCAGCCAACTCTTGATGAAATATATTCAGTTGATATCAGAAAGTTTAACATGCTGTTTGCAGCGTGTCAAGTTAAAAATAGTAAACTCAGCAAAAAAATAGAATACCTTTGTATTTTCACTAAGTAAAGAATAAAAGAAATAAAGCAGGAAAAATTAGTGGCAAAGACGAATAAAAAATTAGCAGTTATTATTGTAGATAAGGAGCGGATGACAATGTCTGTCAACCCTAAATTGAAGGATCCTCTTACGGATCAATTATTTGAAGCCATGCTGCTGCTCGGGAATCAGGAGGAATGCTATCAATTCTTTGAAGATATTTGCACAATCAGCGAACTGAAAGCAATGGCTCAGCGGCTGGAGGTAGCCAGGATGCTGAAACACGGTCACACCTATGATGATATTGTCGACAGAACCGGAGCCAGTACAGCCACAATCAGCCGGGTGAAGCGCTGCTTGAATTATGGCGCCGACGGCTATAAAATTATTCTGGAACGAATCGACAGCCAGGAAAAAGCTGCACCAGCCGGCACTCCTGTTTAATGAAAAAGAAAAGCGAGGATATAATTTATGAGTAACGTATTTGTACCCAAGATTCCCTATGGAATGAGAGATTTTTTGCCCCGCGAGTCCAGCCGCAAGCGGGCGATTGAGGGCTCCTTAGGCAGCCTTTTTTCCCGCTGGGGCTATGACGAGGTCATTACACCGACGATTGAATATTTGGAAACGCTGACAGTAGGAGCCGGGCCGGACGCCCAAGCCAGTATGTTCAAATTTTTTGATAAGAACAATCGAATATTAGCCCTGCGTCCGGACATGACTACCCCCATTGCCCGGGTTGCGGCGACGCGGCTGAGGGAAAGCGCTTTGCCGCTTAAATTGTTCTATTTAACCAATGTATTTCGTTATGAACAGGCCCAAGCCGGCAGACAATGTGAGTTTTATCAGGCCGGGGTGGAATTATTCGGCGCCGGCGATTCGACAGCAGACGCCGAAGTGATTGCTTTGGCAGCGGAAGCTATGTTAACTGCCGGACTGCAAAGCTTTCAGATTAGCCTGGGACAGGTCGAGTTTATTAACGGCGTTATGGATGAATGTGAATTGACGATTGAACAGCGCCAGCAAATCAAGCAGGCAATGGTGACACGGGATCTGGTAGGGCTGGGGGAAATTTTGTCTGCCAGCGGTCTCTGCCGGTCAGGACAAAAGTTACTGCAGCAGATTCCCCTGCTTCATGGACGGGAAGACATGCTTAAGCAGGCTTATAGTATGGTTGCAACGGCAACAGCCCGGTCGGCGCTGGATAATTTAGCGGATATTTATAGTTTATTGAACAATTATGGGGTCGCGAAGTATGTTAATTTTGATTTAGGCATCATTCGGGATTTCGATTATTATACCGGCATGGTTTTTGAAGGGTATACCCCCGGTCTGGGCTTTCCTCTGTGCGGCGGCGGCAGGTATGATAATATGGTCAGTTCTTTCGGTGTCGATTGTCCTGCTACCGGATTTGCCCTGGGCATTGAACGGATTCTGCTGGCTTTGGAACGGCAGGAAATTGAACTTGCAGCGAAAAACAGAGATGTATATATTGGCTGGCAGAACGGGAAGCTGACAGAAGCAATTGGTGAAGCAGGCCGTCGGCGAAAAGCGGGACAAACCGTAGAATTGGGACTGGTTCATCAGTCGCAAACCGAGGCGGCAGCCAGCCAAACCGCTAAAGGTTATCGTCAACTGGTCTATTTAGGCGGTTGAGAATATGCTGAATCGGATCAATCAGGTTATTTCCGCTCTTACTGCAAAAATTACCAGGCAGGATGAGTGCTTTGTGGCAGAACAATTGAATGTCCGGGAGCAGAAACTGTTTTGGCAGATGAATCTGCCGGATCAGCGTCATGCCTTGAACGTAACGCATACCGCGTTAAAATTGGCGCAAACTAAAGCCGGAATAAATTTGACGTTGCTGATAAAAGTGTCGTTATTGCATGATGTAGGCAAGGTGCGGGGTGACGTCAGCACCTTTGATAAAATTGCCACGGTAATCGCCCATAAGTTGTTTCCCGGCTGGGCCGAAAGCTGGGGAAAACTGGGCCGCGGCAGTAAGGTGGCAAATTTACGCCACGCTTTCTACATCTATTTTCATCATGCTTCCCGCAGTGCGGTCATGCTGCAGCAAATCGGCGCCAATCCGCTGGTGACGAAAATTGTCAGTAAGCATCATCAAGCTCCGGCGGAAAGTGATCCGCCGGAGCTTGTCATACTGCGGGCAGCTGATGACATGAACTGAATCAGTTAATAACCTTTTTCTTTGTCAATGAGGGTTAACATTTCCTCTTTTTTTATAAAGTGTGTCAGATTATCAGTAAATAGTTTTATCGCCCGGTCAAGGTAAAGAGGGGATAGAGCGGCGATATGCGGGGTGATAATTACATTCGGCATATCCCACAGGGGAGAGGATTCGGCCAGTGGTTCGTGTTCGAAAACGTCCAGGCCGGCTCCTTTGATCAACCCCTGGCTTAAAGCAGTTTCCAGGTCGGCTTCGCGGACTACGGCACCGCGGGAAATATTGATAAAGTAAGCAGTTGGCTTCATGGCGGTAAACTGCTCAAACTTAAACATTTCTCTCGTTTCTGGAAGTAGCGGCAAAGCTACTACTACAAAGTCGCACACTGCCAGCATTTCATTTAGCTGATCCGGACTATATAATTGATCAACAAACAGTTCCGTTGTCATTTTTCGCTTGGTAGCGACTACATTCATTCCCAGTCCTTTGGCTTTTTTGGCAAATTCCCGGCCGATGCTGCCGAGACCGACAATGCCGATGGTTTTATCGTGAATCTCATCCACAGGGGAGCGCTGCCAGTTTTTTTCTTCCTGGTGACGAATAAAAAAATTCAGGCCCCGGGTAAAAGCCAGCATCAGAGCGAGAACATGTTCGGAAACCGGGATGCCGTGAATCCCCTTGGAATTGGTTAATATGGTGCTCATGCTTTGCAGTTCCGGCGACAGCAAGTTTTCCACTCCGGCACTTAAAGCGTGAATCCATTTCAATTTTGCCGCTGCTGGCAGAAGAGAACAAATATTCATCCAGCCCCAGGCGACTAAAATATCGCAGTCGGCAATATGATCAGCGGCATGCAGGAGATCGCTGACCAGTACAGTGCTGTCTGGTGCGGCGTTATTGATGGCGGCAATATGACGTGCCGCTAATTTGTTTAATACTAGAATGTTCAATCCGGGCACTATGAGCCCTCCTTTTTCTATTTGTATTTTGTTAAATACTTCTACATGTATGGGAAAAATCCTACAAGGGTCTTGACGAAAAAGCAGGTGGATGTTAATATAGCAGTATATTAATACTTTAAACAATTAAAGGATGACAGGAGGGTACCATGACATCGAGTGATATGAATTATCTTACCATAGCATTGCCAAAGGGGAAGTTATTTACTCCTTCGGCGGAAATGCTGGCAAGTGTGGGCTATACGGCGGAAGGACTGAGGGAAAACTCGCGAAAGCTGGTTATCACTAACGAACAGCAAAAAATCCGGTTTATTATTACCAAAACAGCCGACTTGCCGACTTATGTGGAGTACGGTGCCGCGGATATCGGTATTATCGGTAAGGATGTTTTGTTGGAAGAAAACAAAGACGTGTACGAGCTATTAGATTTGCAATATGGGGTATGCCGGCTGATGGTGGCGGTTCCTCAGGCGCTGCAGCAGGAAAAGCTAAGCGATTATGCCCATATGCGGGTAGCCACTAAATATCCCCGGGTAGCGGAGCAGTTTTTCCATAGTAAGGGCGTTCAGATGGAAATTATTAAACTGAATGGTTCCATTGAGCTGGCCCCGATGGTAGGATTAGCTGAAATCATTGTGGATATTGTGGAAACCGGCAGGACGCTTAAGGAAAATCAACTTGTGGAAATCGCCCGGATTCATCCGGCTACCGCCCGGTTCATTGCCAATCGTGTCAGCTTTAAGATGAAGTTTGATCGGATTAATAAGATGGTGGAAGATTTAAAAGCTATAGTGGAAAGTGGGAAGGCACAGTGAGAATCATTTATGCGAAAGACAACAGTAAGGAAGCGTTAACAGCGCTATTAACCAAGCCTGCTTTTGATGAAGTGGTGCTGGGAGAAGGCGCTAAAGCCCGTACCCGGGAATCCTTCGGCAGTGATATGACGGCGGCGCAGGTAGTGGATAAGATTGTTGCCGATGTGCGGGCCCAGGGAGATGCTGCCATACTTCATTTTTCCAGGATTATTGATGGTGTAGAACTTTCGGCGGAAACACTGGAAGTGAGTCAGGCTGAATTTTCCGCCGCCGCTGAGAAGATCGATCCGGCAGTACGGGACAGTCTTCGTAAAGCAGTTGCCAATGTGCGCCGCTTTCATAGCGAACAGGTGCCAAAATCCTGGCTGACTTACCGGGAGCACGGCTCAATGCTGGGCCAGAACTGCATACCGCTTGATCGGGTGGGAATTTATGTTCCCGGCGGAACAGCGGCTTATCCTTCATCGGTTATTATGAATGCGGTTCCGGCAGCGGTTGCCGGCGTAAAAGAAATTATTATGGCAGTACCACCGGCCCGGGACGGCAGTGTCAATCCCAATGTCCTTGTTGCAGCGCAGGAAGCGGGAGTTACTCGAGTGTTTAAAATCGGCGGGGCTCAGGCAATTGCCGCCTTGGCTTTTGGTACGGCTGCCGTACCGCGGGTAGATAAAATAACCGGTCCGGGAAATATTTTTGTTACTCTGGCCAAAAAAGCGGTATATGGCTACTGCGATATTGACATGCTGGCCGGCCCAAGTGAAATTTTGATTGTCGCCGATGCCGCTGCCGATCCCCGCTATATTGCGGCGGATATGCTCAGTCAGGCCGAACACGATGTTTTGGCATCCAGTATTGTTATTACCGATAGTTCGGGATTAGCCGATAAAGTTGCCGCAGAGGTAGGCAAACAATTGGTAAAACTGCCTCGGGAAAAAATAGCAGCTGCTGCTTTAGATACCAACGGCCTGATTATTGTAGCCGACAGTATCATGCAGGCGATGGAATTGGCCAATTTATCGGCTCCTGAGCATATGGAGCTGCTAACAGCGGATCCTTTTTCCCTGCTGCCCTACGTGCGTCATGCCGGGGCGGTGTTCTTAGGACCGTATTCGCCGGAACCATTGGGCGATTATTTTGCCGGTCCAAACCATGTGCTGCCTACCGGAGGTACGGCTCGCTTTTATTCAGTGCTGAATGTGGAGACGTTTATGAAGAAGACCAGTATTATTGCTTATACGCAAGGAGCTTTACAATCAGTCAGTGATGACATCATCCGTCTGGCCAAGGCGGAAGGACTGGATGCTCATGCCAATGCTATCAAAGTGAGGGGAAAATAATGATGCTGAAGTATCGGGCGGGTTTAGAAGCTTTACATACTTACGCCATTGATGAACGTGACTGGGACATTAAGCTGGATGCCAATGAAAGTCCGGCCAATCTGCCTCCCTTGGTGAGGGAGCGGGTGGTAAACCGGCTGTCCTATTTGGCGTTTAACCGCTATCCGGAAATGGGAATGCTTGGACTTAGAGAACAAATCGCCGCTGAATTTCAGTTGTCGGTAGATCAGGTTTTGATCGGCAACGGGTCCAGCGAAATTTTAATTGCCCTTTGTCATGCCCTGGGCGGACAGGGCCGGAGTATTGTCTTTCCGACACCTTCCTTTTCCATGTACGGCATTTACGCTATTCTTGCCGACAGCGAGGCGGTTCCCGTGAATTTGGCGCCAACTGACTTTTCTCTGTCGCGGGATAAAATTTTACAGGCAGCCGAAGCATCCAAGGCAAATTTAATTATTTTGTGCAATCCCAATAATCCAACCGGTACAGTCATACCACCGGAGGATATCGAGTATATTGTCAGTCAGGCAAAATGCCTGGTTGTAGTGGACGAAGCGTATCACGAGTTTTATGGCGGCCGGTCGGCCGCCGGACTAATCGGTAAATATGATAACCTGGTTGTGGCTCGTACTTTTTCCAAGGCTTACAGCCTGGCATCGGCCCGGGTGGGCTATATGCTGGCTGGGGAGCAAGTGACCCAGATGGTTGGCAAGGCAATGCTGCCTTATCATGTTAATGCCTTATCATTAGCGGCAGCAGAGGTAGTATACCAAATGCGGGATGAATTTAAGGCAGGAATCAGCCAAACCGTCATGGAACGCAAGCGTATGGCGGAATCATTGCGTAAATTTACCGGGATAACCGTCTACCCGTCTGAAACGAACTTCATTTTGATCAAACTGGCGCAGGCTCAGGGATTAAACAGTTATTTGGCGGAACGCAGCATTAGTATTCGCGATTTTGGCGGTGCTCCCGGATTAACCAATTGTTTGCGGATTTCTGTCGGCACCCCGGTGGAAAATGACACGTTGCTTCAGGCAATTTTGGAATTTCTGAAAAGAGGTTGATAAAAGTGGCGCGTACGGTAGAAATAAGCCGCAAAACAGCGGAAACCGAGATTCAAATCGCGTTGAATCTGGATGGAACCGGAGCCGGCGAAATTAGTACCGGAATAGGCTTCTTCGATCATATGCTGAATCTTTGGGCCAAACATGGGTTGTTTGATTTATCCCTTAAAGCTAAGGGGGATTTGGCAGTCGACAGCCATCATACGGTGGAAGACACCGGTATCGTATTGGGCCAGGCACTGGCAAAAGCATTAGGCGATAAACAGGGAATCAAGCGCTATGGAACTGCGTTTGTGCCGATGGATGAAGCCTTAGCTATGGTATCTTTGGATATTAGCGGCAGGCCCTATTTGGCATTTGACGTGACCATACCGACGGAACGGATTGGTAGCTTTGACAGCGAAATGACGGAGGAGTTTCTCCGCGCTCTGGCGGTTCATGGCGGTTTGACGCTGCATGTTCGGCTATTAGCCGGAAAGAATGCGCACCACATTGTGGAGGCTGTGTTTAAGGCTTTGGGCCGGGCGCTTGCTGCCGCCGTTTGTGAGGATAAGAGGATCGTTGGCGTGATGTCAACGAAGGGAATGCTGTAATTTTACTTGGGCCGCAGAAGGGCACAAGGCTGGGAGGAGCAGGAATGATCGCAATCATTGATTATGGCATGGGCAATCTGTATAGTGTGGAAAAAGCCTTAACGAAACTGGGTGCTTCCGTTATTGTAACCGGCAGGCCGGAGAAAATTGTCCAGGCTGCCAAGGTTGTGCTGCCGGGCGTCGGCGCTTTCGGCGATTGCATGAAAAATCTTACTCAATATGGTTTGGTAGAGGTTATCCGTCAGGTGATTGAACAAGGCAAGCCCTTTCTTGGTATTTGCCTCGGACTGCAGATGCTGTTTGAAGGCAGCGAAGAGGATCCGGGGGTACCGGGCCTGGGAATTTTTCCCGGACAGGTGCGAAAAATTACCGCTCCCCAATTAAAAATTCCCCATATGGGATGGAATAGCTTGGCATTTCCGAATCCCAGCCAGTTATTTCAAAACCTTGCAGAGCCATCGTATGTATATTTTGTTCATAGTTATCATGCAGTGCCGGAGAATTCTTCGCTTATCACTGCCGTGACGGATTATGGCGGGGCGGTGACAGCGGCGGTAGGCCAGGGGAATGTGCAGGCTGTGCAGTTTCATCCGGAAAAATCCAGCAGTGTGGGTATGAAAATCCTGGATAACTTTATTCGGGTGTGTTAGGAGATGATAGGATGATTATTTTTCCGGCGATTGATATTCGCGGCGGCAAATGCGTCCGGCTGACGGAAGGACGGTTTGATCAGGAAACGGTTTTTGCTGATAATCCGGTGGAGATGGCGCTGCGCTGGGCTCTGGAGGGCGCCGAATTCCTCCATGTGGTGGATTTAGACGGTGCATTGGCCGGCAAGTCAATGAATTTGACGGTGGTTAGTGAAATTGCCAAAGCAGTAACTATTCCAGTACAATTAGGCGGGGGTATCCGAACGCTGGAAAACGTGGCGGCAATATTGGAAGCCGGCATTAGCCGGGTCATTCTGGGATCGGTTGCCGTGCGGCAGCCTGAGCTTGTAAAAGCAGCTTGTAAGAAATATGGTGAGCGAATTGTTGTGGGAATTGATGCCCGAGATGGGCAGGTCGCCGTTGAGGGCTGGGGTGTCAGCGGCGGGATCGGCGCTGAACAACTGGCTAAACGGATGGCGGCAGCCGGAGTTGCCCGCATTATTTACACCGATATTTCCCGGGACGGTACTTTGTCCGGCGTTAATGTTCCGGCAACCCGTTCTTTAGCCAGGGCAGCCGGGATTCCGGTGATTGCCTCCGGCGGCGTAAGTGGTTTAGAAGATATTTTAGCGGTAAAGCAGGCCGCGAACGACGGGGTTGAAGGCGTGATTGTCGGCAAAGCCATTTATACAGGAAGTCTTCTGTTGCCGGAAGCGATTAAAGCAGCACGGGGAGTGTGATTTCAGTGTATACAAAGCGGATTATTCCCTGCTTGGACGTAAAAGACGGACGGGTGGTTAAAGGAACCAATTTTGTCGGCCTGCGGGATGCCGGTGATCCGGTGGAGCTGGCTTCGCTATATGATAAAGAAATCGCCGACGAATTGGTGTTTTTGGATATCACTGCTTCCTGCGAAGAGCGAAATACCATGGTACAGGTGGTGCGGAATACGGCTGCTCAAGTATTTATTCCTTTTACAGTGGGGGGAGGAATTCGATCCGTTGACAATATCCGAACCATGCTGAAAGCAGGAGCGGATAAGGTCTCGTTGAATACAGCCGCCATCAAAAATCCGGATCTGATAGCCGAGGGGGCCAAGCGGTTTGGCCGGCAGTGTATCGTCCTGGCGGTGGACGCCAGACAGACAGGCGGCGGTAAGTGGGAAGTCTATATTAATGGAGGACGGACTCCTACCGGGATTGATGTTTTGGCATGGGTGAAACGGGCGACTGCTTTGGGAGCCGGTGAGATACTGCTGACCAGTATGGATAAGGACGGCACCAAGGACGGATATGATATTCCTTTAACGAGGGCGGTCTCTGAGGCAGTGGCTGTTCCGGTGATTGCTTCCGGTGGAGCCGGTGAACTGGAGCATTTCTATGAAGTATTGACGGCGGGAAAGGCAGACGCAGTGCTGGCTGCTTCGGTGTTTCATTATGGACAGTTTACGGTTCGGCAAGTAAAAGAATATTTAAAATCGCGTAACGTGGAGGTAAGACTGTGAATATTGATAACATAAAATTTGATTCCCAGGGCCTTGTTCCGGCCATTGTTCAGGACCAAAAAACAGGAACTGTGCTGATGCTGGCTTACATGAACAAAGCAGCGCTGCAGAAAACGGTAGAAACAGGTGTGACCTGGTTCTACAGCCGCAGCCGGTCCCGTTTGTGGCAGAAAGGGGAAACCTCCGGTCATGTACAGAAGGTTCAGGATATTTACTATGATTGTGATGCTGATGCCATTTTGGTGAAAGCGGATCAAACCGGCGCAGCCTGCCATGAAGGAACCTTCTCCTGCTTCAGCCGGAAGCTGGGAGAAAAAGAACAGCGGGAAGAAAAGATCTTTGATCCGGCCAAAGTATATGGCGGCTCGGCGGCGACTATTCTTCAGGAGGTATACCAGGTCATTACCGACCGCAAAGCCAAGCTGCCGGAAGGGTCTTATACCGCCTATCTGTTTACCAAGGGACAGGACAAGATTTTGAAAAAAGTCGGCGAAGAATCGGCAGAAACGATTATCGCCTCTAAAAACAATAGTAAAGAAGAATTGCTGTATGAAATGGCGGATTTATGGTATCATTGTCTGGTGTTATTGGCTTACCATAATGTAACGCCCAGCGAACTGCTGGCGGAACTTCAGGGGAGAAGAAAGTAGCTATGGACAAATTCATTGGTCAGGAATTTATGGATAAAACACGTTATGCCTATATTCAACAGACAGAGCAGCTTCAAGGTGTGCCCCAGCCACCGCTGGAGCTGGAAGTTGACCCGGCTAAACCGCTAATCGACTTGCCGCAGCCGGAAACTTTTCCGGAAGTGCGGATTAATTTATTGGAATTTATTGAACTGCGTACCAGTGTACGGCAGTATGCCAATAAATCCCTCAGCCTGGCAGAACTGGCCTATTTACTTTGGTGCACCCAGGGAGTGAAAGGCGTTATTCCCGGCAAGGCGACATTTCGCACGGTTCCTTCCGCCGGTGCCAGACATGCCTTTGAAACCTATTTGCTGATCAATCATGTGGAAGATTTGACACCCGGATTATATCGTTTTTTAGCTGTCGAGCATAAATTGCAGGCAGTTGATCTTCAGCCCGGAATTTCTGGCGAAATTACCGCTGCCGGTTTGCATCAGCAATTCATTCGGTCAAGCGCGGTCACTTTTATCTGGACGGCAGTCCCTGCGCGAATGAACTGGAAATACGGTGAGCGGGGTTATCGTTATCTCCATCTCGACGCCGGACATGTTTGTCAGAATCTTTACCTGACAGCCGAGACTATCGGCTGTGGCACATGTGCCATAGGCGCTTTTGATGATGAACAGATCAACAGCATTTTGGGCATTGACGGAAAAGACCATTTTGTTATTTACATGGCGGCGGTTGGGAAAAAATAACTGATTTTTTAAAGCCGGCTATCAGCCGGTTTTTTACGTAAATAGGGGTAGCCTTTCAGCAGGAGTTTACCGTCGCATAGGGAAAATAATAACTCTAGTATTTATATTTGACATGCCATGAATCAATTACACGAGTATAGGAGAATTCTACTCATGAAAAAGGGCGGCAGGCAGGTCTACTGGCTGGCGGCAGTCTTAGTTCTGCTGCTGATCGGGTTATACTTTCATTTTTCCCATAAAGGGGAACCTGAAGATGTTTCAAACCAGCGGCCTAAATACAGCCTGGAGAAGACCGGTGCCGGGGCTGTGGCAGATTTCACGGCAGTATCGCAGCAAATTCATAGCGCGGTAGACGGAGCGCTGAATCAATCCGGCTGGGTTGTCCGGGATGCGAAGGCGGCCAAGCGGGAAACGCCGCGTCAACAGGTGGAGGGAACAATCCGCTGGCATACCCGTCAGCTGCTGCTGGATATACCGGCGGGAATGACGGTTGAACAGGTGCGGCAGATTATTGCCTCATCAACCGGAAATGCGGGCGGCGAAATTTTGGCTGCCCAGCCGGATAAATATCTGGGTGTGTCGGTTACCCGGATTGATGTAGGAATACGGGATCAACTGGGCGGCGACCCGATTACGATTATTACCGATAAACTTTATATTCACCAGGATAAGACACCAGTTACCAAAGAAAAATCGGCAGTTACGCTGCGTGGACAAATGGCGATCATTGTGGATGATTTTGGCTACAGCAGTGAACCGATCAGCGCTTTCGCCGGGATTAACCGGCCGCTGACCTGGGCGATCCTTCCCTATCGTCCTTATAGCAATGAGGCGGCAGCCCGGGGGATCGGCTCAGGTCATCAGGTGATGCTGCATTTGCCTATGGAACCTCTGTCGGCGGCAGCGCAGTCGGAAGAGGTTACTATTGGTGTCAATATGAGCGATCAGGAAATCCGGGATATTGTCAGTCGGGCGGTGCGATCTGTTCCCGGCATCGTTGGGGTGAATAACCATCAGGGATCCCGGGCCACCGCCGACAGCCGGGTAATGCAGAATGTTTTTGCGGTGCTGAAGGCCAATCATTTATTTTTTGTCGACAGTCGTACCAGCAGCCAGTCGATTGCCTATGATTTGGCCAGGCAAAGCGGGCTGAGGGCCGGTGAAAACCAACTGTTCATCGACAATAGCAGTGAGGTAAGCGCTATCAAAAAACAGCTGCGTTCTGCCGGCGATATCGCTATACGCAGTGGTGCGGTGACGGTAATCGGTCATGCCCGCATGAATACGGCAACTGCAGTTCGGGAAATGATTCCGGAACTGGAGGCAGAGGGAATTGAACTGGTATTTGTCGCGGAACTTTTAAAATAAATAGCGAAGATATGAGGGGAACTACTATGAACAGCGGTACAGAGCGGAAAAATATTAAACCGGGCAGCCGGGTAAAAATTGTTCAGAAGCAGCATCAGCGCACCGGTCAGTTGACCGAGGGGATCGTAAAGGACATCTTGACCAACAGCGCCGTGCATCATCGCGGAATTAAGGTCCGTCTGCAGGACGGATTGATAGGCCGGGTGCAGGAAATTATCAGAGAATAATAAGGAAAGAATAATACCAGTACAAAGTCATAACGGAGGAATACATGCAGAACATTTTTGACGGATTAAACCCGGCCCAGTCAACTGCGGTCGAACATATTAACGGGCCCTTGCTGATTATGGCAGGCGCCGGTTCAGGAAAAACCAAGGTACTCACCTGCCGGATCGCCTATCTTTTGGAACAGGGGGTGGCGCCCTATCATATTCTTGCCATTACGTTTACCAATAAGGCTGCCGCCGAAATGCGGGAGCGGGTAAACCGTATGGTTGGCGTTCAGGCGAAAGATATTTGGCTCAGTACTTTTCATGCTTTCTGCGCCCGGTTTTTGCGGCTGGAAATAGACGGGCTGCCCGGTTATAAACATAATTTTGTCATTTATGATTCGTCGGACAGTCAGGCATTGGTCAAGGCCTGTCTGCGGGAATTGAATCTTGACGATAAGCAGTATACGCCGCGGGGGATTCAAGCCGCGATTTCCAATGCCAAAAATGCACTTCAGGATGCCAGGGAGTTTGAACGGCAAGCGGACAACTTTTACGCCAAAAAAGTGGCCGAAGTTTACCAATTATATCAGCAGAAGCTGCGCGGCAACAACGCTTTGGATTTCGATGATTTGCTGATGCTGGCTGTTATTCTATTGCAGCAAAATGAAGCGATACGGCAAAAATATCAGGAGAAGTTTCGCTACATTCTTATTGATGAATATCAGGATACCAACCGGGCCCAATATTTACTGGCAAGATTGCTGGCGGAAAAATATCGCAATCTTTGTGTTGTCGGTGATGCCGATCAAAGCATCTATGGCTGGCGGGGCGCCGATATCCACAATATCCTGGATTTTGAGAATGACTATCCCGAGACAAAGATCATCAAGCTGGAACAAAATTACCGGTCGACCCAAATGATCCTTGATGCCGCCAATGCGGTGATCGAGAATAATGTTGACCGTAAGCCGAAGACATTGTGGACAGATAACCAGCCGGGAGAAAAGATTACCCATTATCTGGCTTATGATGAACGGGACGAAGCTCAGTTTATTGCCGACACGGTGACAAAGCTCAATACCGTTTACCGTACGCCCTACGGCAGTATCGCTGTCTTATACCGTACCAACGCCCAGTCCCGGGTCATCGAAGAAGCCTTCATGAGATACGGTCTCCCCTATACCATGGTCGGCGGACTGAAGTTCTATGACCGCAAAGAAATTAAGGATATCATTGCCTATTTGCGGGTATTATTTAATCCGGCGGATACGATGAGCTTGCTGCGCATTATCAATGTGCCCCGGCGGGGGATCGGTGAGACCAGTATTAACCGGCTGACGGAATATGCCGCAGCCAATGATCTTACTTTGTTTGACGTTATTTCCAATCCCGATCTGGTGCCGGGACTGACTGCTCGTGCCAAGCGGCCGCTGGAGAACCTGGCTGAGCTGATTTTCACTATCATGGGGCAGCTTAATTCTTTGCCGGTCGTCACTTTGGTGGAAAAAGTAATGAACGATTCAGGCTATATAGCTGAACTGGAAAAAGAGCAGACTCCCCAGGATGAAGCCAGATTGGAAAATTTACGTGAACTGCTTAGTGTGGCAAAGGAGTTTGCTGCCGGCGAAATGGAAAACACTTTGGAGAATTTTCTCAGCCATGTGGCACTCGTATCGGATATCGACAGTGCCGAAATGGCGGAGGACCGTGTCACTTTAATGACGCTGCACTCGGCTAAGGGGCTGGAATTTCCGGTAGCGTTTATTGCCGGAATGGAGGAAGGTCTGTTTCCCCATTCCCGTACCCTGATGAATGAGGACGAAATTGAGGAAGAGCGCCGCATTTGTTATGTGGGGATTACCCGGGCACGGCGCAAACTTTATCTGACGAATGCCCGCATGCGGACCATATATGGTAAGTCCGCCATGTATCCGGAATCCCGGTTCTTGGAGGAAATTCCTGATGACAAGCTGGAGCATGTTACAATCCGTCCCAGTCACTATGGGAGAAGCGGCGGAACAACTGCAGCGTCCTCTTCCCCTTTGACTTTGGCAAAAAAAGCTTCCACCGGAGAGACGATGCAGCCCAAGAGCAGTGTGAATTGGCGGATAGGCGACAAAGCTCAGCACAGCAAATGGGGTGTCGGGACTGTGGTTGGGGTTCAGGGTGATGGGGAAAACCAGGAAGTGAAAATTGCTTTTCCCGGACAAGGTATTAAATCCTTAGCTGTTAAATTTGCTCCGATTAGTAAAGTGTAAGGAGGACTATCAGTATGGATATACTTAACCGGATTAAAGAGCTTAAAGATAAGATTGAGTATCATAATAGAAAATATTATGATGAAGACGCACCGGAAATTGCAGACTATGAATATGACATGATGCTGCGTGAACTGAAAAACCTTGAACGTGATAACCCCCAATTTGTGACAGCAGAAACACCGACCCAAAAAGTTGGCGGCCGAGCCAAAAGAGCAGTTGGTAAGTTAGTTGCACACGATGTACCCATGCTTTCTCTCGAGGATAAGTTTTCAAAAGAAGAGGTTACTGATTTTATTAGTAAAATGCAAAAAGCACTGGATAACCCCGTTTTTACTGTAGAATATAAAATTGACGGACTTTCTGTGGCACTTCGGTACAAAAACGGAGAGTTTGTTCAAGGTATGACACGGGGAGATGGTGTCAGTTACGGTGAAGACATAACTGAAAATCTCAGGATGATAGATAGTGTGCCGGAACAAATTTCCGAAAACCTGCCTTACCTCGAAGTACGCGGCGAAGTTTATATGGACAATGACGCCTTTGAAGCCGTAAATGAACGACAAGAAGAAGTGGAAGGCAAGTTATTTGCTAATCCCAGAAATTGTGCTGCGGGTACTTTACGGCAGTTAGATCCCAGTGTAGTTGCCGAGAGGAACTTGTCCATTTATATTTTTAATCTTCAAGCCGTTGAAGGAAAAAAATTTTTGTCTCATGCCGAAACACTTGACTGGATGAAGCAGCAGGGATTTACAGTAATACACTACAGCCGCTGTACAACAGAGGAAGAAGTATGGCAGGCAATTTGTTCCATTGGTGAAACCAGAGGCGAGCTGCCATTTGGCATTGATGGTGCGGTAGTAAAAGTAGATAATCTGGAAGATCGACAAAAATTAGGAGCCACAGCAAAAGTGCCCAGATGGGCAATTGCCTATAAGTATCCGCCGGAAGAGAAACAGACGAAGGTGCTTACTATTGAAGTGAATGTAGGTCGAACGGGAAGACTTACGCCACTGGCTGTCTTACAACCGGTTAGATTAGCGGGGACTACGGTATCGCGTGCATCGTTACATAATCAGGACCAGATAGACCGTCTGGATATACGGATTGGCGATACTGTAACAGTACGTAAGGCAGCAGAAATAATTCCGGAAATTACAGGAATAATCAAAGCTAAACGCCCGGAGGGGACAACACCTTTCAAAATTCCCGATAAGTGTCCGATTTGCGGCGCACCTGCTTTTAGAAGTGAAGAAGGCGCGGATATCCGTTGTAGTGGAATGAATTGTCCGGCTCAACTTGCACGACATATTATTCATTTCGCTTCTCGTGGAGCAATGGACATTGACGGCCTTGGACCGGCAGCGGTTCATGCTTTGCTGGACAAAGGTTATATAAAGAATATAGCAGATATATACGGTCTCAAAAATTATCGGGACGAATTTATTGCCAAGGGGATTATTTCCCGTCCTCGTAAGCAACTGACTCTGCGTAAGGATGGCCGGCCCCGTAAACAGAAAGAGCCGGATTATACGGCCAGTACGGATAATCTGCTGTCAGCTGTCGAACGTTCTAAAGGTCAAAACCTTGAGCGGCTTATTAACGGGTTTGGCATACCCAATATTGGTAAGCATACGGGTAGTCTTCTGGAGGAAAACTTTCCCGATATATACGCAATAGCGAAGATTAATTATGGTAAATATAAGCAACTGAAAGATAGAGAAAAACAATTAAAGAAAGAACGGAACAAAATCGAAAGAATGCTAAAGTCTTCTACCGAGACAGAGGTTTTAGATAGGCTTAGTGAAGTGAATCGACAGCTAAGTGATGTCGAAAAAGAACTAAAGGCAAATGGAGGCATCAAAGGGATTGGAGAAGTAAGTATTAAAGCAATTTCCGACTTTTTTGCCGTACCGCAAACACAGACTATCATTGAGCGCCTTGCCAAGGCCGGCGTTAATATGAAGTCAAGATCAGCCGGTCAAATGATTGATAACCGATTCGAAGCGGAAACTTTTGTCCTTACGGGATCATTGGCAACCTTGAGCCGCGAGGAAGCATCCCAATTAATTAAACAACACGGGGGACGCGTTGCCGGCAGCGTATCGAAGAAGACGACGTATTTATTAGCTGGCGATGGCGCCGGCGATAAGCTGGATAAGGCACAGGCACTCGCTATTAAAATTCTTACTGAAGCCGATTTTCTAAATATGGTTAAATAAATTAAAACATTGGCCCAAAACGACAGAAGGAAAGTAATATTATGGAAGAATCAAAGCTTATTCAAATGATAAACAATAATCCTAATATGATAGCCTATATAAATAATCCTACCGACGAGATGAAGTTATTGGCTGTTAAAAAGGACGGACTGGCTTTGCAATATATAGATTATCCGACTAGAGAGATGCAAGAGTCAGCGATCGACAATAACAGCCGGGCGATTCAATTTATAACGAATCCTACGGAAGATATGCTGATAAAGGCTATAAATGACAGCTGGATTAATTTAGAGTATATTAAAAATCCAAATGATCAGTTAATTAAATTAGCTCTTCGTCAAGCCGGCTGGGCGATTAAATATGTTGATAAGCCAAGTGAGAAATTGCAATTATTGGCTGTAAGAAAGAATTACGATTCAATCAAGTTTATAAAAGAGCCTTACGACAGTGTACAGGAAGAGGCTGTAAAAATAAGTTATGATGCATTGAGATATATAAATTCACCTACACATAATGCAGAGCTTATAGCTGTCAAGAATGATGAGCGGGCTATCCGGCTTATCAATGATTTAGATAAAAATAAACGGTTAGAATGTTTAAAAATAAATATTTTAGTGATTAAATATGTTATGAAAGAAATAGCGAAAGCTGAATTGGAACAAGCATTAAAGGAAGCATTATCGAATGAAGCTGTGGAAGAAAAATATGTCAGAGATTATATAAATTGTAGTACTATAGATGAAAATAGTGATATTATGCCAATGGACAAGATCATGTTTATTTATAAATATGGCAGTAAAAAGGCAAAAAAAATAGCTGTGGATGAAAAGCTGAAGACAAAATAGGTGGGAGATAGCGTGAATTTTATAGATACTTTAAAAAGTGTCGATTTAGTACTAGCTACGGGAGAGGTACCTTTAATAGTTGGGGAAAGTGGAATCGGGAAAACCGCTTTAGTGAAGGAACTTGCTAAAGAGAATAATTGGAGTTTAATTATTATTGACGGAAATCTCCTTAAAGAAGGTGAAATAGGCGGCCTTCCGACGATAGAATCTTATACAAGAGTCAATCATAAAGGCGATAAAGTTGAAAAAAAAACTACCGTATATGCCGTTCATAATAAGCTAAGGGAAATTGATGAAGCAATATCGCAAGGGAAAACCGTCCTTTTATTTGTAGACGAGATCAATCGTTGTGAACATACAGTACAACAGGAACTGATGAATTTAATATTAAATAGAGAAATTAATGGATATACGTTACCTGAAGCTGTAAAAATAATAGCAGCGATGAATCCCTCCAGTAAGTATGGTTCGGATTTTGATTATCAAGTTGTAGATATGGATGCGGCACAGGAAAATAGATTTGTCTGGTTATATATGGAACCTGATGATATGCAGTGGCTGGATTGGGCGATAAATGCAGGAATTGAGCAAAAGGTTATAGGGTTTATCGCGACATTTCCCGAATATTTACACAAAATAAATAAAGATGATATCAGAGCAACACCAAGAAGTTATGAAAGAATTTCCGGCATTTATAAGATTTATCGGCAGAAAAAAGACTCCGTACCTAGATCCGTATTTTTAAATGTTATAAGAGGAAATGTAGGGAAGGTTATTGCCGAAGAGTTTGTTAACTTTGTTGAAGCGGAGTATACCCCGCTGATAGCTTATGAAGATGTTTTTTCCGGGAACTCGCTGCCGGAAGCGGTTATCGAAGCAGTAAAAAACGAAAGTCATACAAGACTTTATCTAGCCGCCAAGAATATTCTAAAAAATTTAGAAACAAAAATAAAAAATGAGCCTGACGACTCAGAGCATTATATTAACAGGCTCATGGAGTTTTTAAAAATATATCCGGTAGATTTAATGATAGGAATCATGAAGGATATTAAAAATAGTTATGCTGAGGTATACAAGCGTGCCATAGACAATGAAGATTTTGTCGAAGCATATTTTGAAGCGTATCGTTCAATAAGGTGATAATGTATGGAAACTTATTTTGAAACCCTGGCAAAAGGGCTTTATGAAAAAGCATATCAAATTATTACTGCTTTTATCAAAGAAAATGATAACGATGATAATTCTAGGATAAATATACCAAAAGACTTTAGAGAAGAATTTTTCAGCCTTGTAGATAAAGTTAATTTAAGCCTTATAGAAGATACGGATAATTTCTATGGCTATTTTTTGTTTCAAATGGGAAGAGAAATACGATTTGATATCAGCAGCCCTACTGCTGTGAATTTTAAAGAAGTGAAATATGTTATATATTTTAACCCCATAATTTTTTTAACGCTTACCATAAAGCAGATGGAAAGCGCCATTAAACACGAAATACTTCATATCGTATCGCTGCATTTAATCAGAGCAAAAGAATTTAAGGCTGGCTATAAAACAGCAGCGGTTAATATGGCAATGGATATAGTAGTAAATACCTATTTAGATCACCTGCCGCCGTATGCTGCTACTGTAGAATGGGTAAATTTAAATTATTCTTTAAATCTTTTACCCTTTGAACCGTTTGAATATTATGTAGAAAAACTTCAAACTGCCGTAAACTTACTGGAAGAAGTTCAGGCCGAATCAGAGGATGACAGCAATGGAAAGGGAAAAATAGCAACGGAGTATAATCCGGAGACGACCCATGACCTTTGGGAAGATTCCGCTGCTATAGAGGAACAAACCCTTAGAGAATTTACCGAGAAGTTTATTGATGCTTCACAAAAGGGGAATATTCCTAATTATTTAGACAGCATGATAGCAGCGCTTAAAAATAGCAAGGCAGAATTGCCTTGGAATTTATATCTTAAAAGATTAATGGGAGCGATTGAAACTAATCAAAAAAAGACTGTCACAAGAAGAAACAGAAGACAACCCGATCGATTAGATTTAAGAGGGCAGCTTAGGAGCCATAAAGCGAAAATTCTGGTCGCTCTTGACATAAGCGGCAGCATAACGGATGAAGAATTTAATCAAGCCGTTAAAGAAGTATTCGGCATAGTGAAGAATTCTGATCATGAAATTACGATTATAGAATGTGACAGTGAGATTAGACGTGTATATAAAGTCAACACCGTAAAGGATGTTAGAGATAGAATGAATGAAAGAGGAGGCACTAAATTCGCCCCCGTTTTTGAATATGCTAATAGAAATAAGATTAATTTATTAGTGTATTTTACTGATGGCAAAGGTGAAGCTGAGCTTCTATCAATACCAAAGGGATATAAAATTTTATGGGTTATTTCCGGGGAAAAGGCGAAGCTTTCATTAAAGGAAGCTTATGGGGCAGTAAAAAAACTTAAAAATATTGAAATAAGAGATAATACATTAGAACTGAGTGATGTTATAAGAGATGGATATTCAATGAATAATCAGGAAAAAATTCGCTTTTAACGGAGGGTATTGTCCGGGTGCCGGTTTGACGCCTTCCCAATACAAGAATAAATCGGTTTTTTTTCTTTGGACAAGCGTGGTATAATATAGCTTATATGGAATTTACTGAAACTTATGATGTTGGATGGTGAAAACATGAAAATTACCCGTAAAGATGTAGAGAATGTTGCGCTATTGTCGCGGCTGGAGATTCCGGAAAATGAAATTGAAACCGTGACCCAGCAGTTGGACGCAATTTTAGAGTATGCGGATGTGCTGAATACGGTCAATACGGAAGGCATTCAACCGACTGCCCATGTGATTCCTCTGAAGAATGTGATGCGCGAGGATGAAGTCAAACCGTCATTGCCCCGGGAACTTGCTTTTGCCAATGCCCCGGAACAGGAAAACGGCTATTTTAAAGTGCCAAAGATCGTGGAAGGATAGGGAGGAACCGGCATGGAGCTATTTAAACAGACTGCCAGTCAGCTGCATCAACAGCTGATAAAAAAAGAAATATCTGCTGTGGAATTGACGCAAGCGGTTTTAAAACGAATTGATGCGGTGGAAACAGATGTTAAGGCCTATATCAGTCAGAACCGGGACATGGCACTGGCGCAGGCGAAAGCGGTTGACGAAAAAATTTGCCGCGGCGATGTCATTGCGCCTTTGGCGGGGATACCCGGAGTTTTGAAAGATAACATGTGTACGAAGGGAATTAAGACGACCTGCGCTTCGCAAATATTAGCTGAGTTTATTCCGCCCTATGATGCCACAGTAGTAGAAAAGCTGGCTGGGGAGGATGCGGTAATACTGGGCAAGGCCAATATGGATGAATTTGCTATGGGGGGCTCGACGGAAAACTCCGGCTTTTTCCCCACTAAAAATCCCTGGGACTTAACGGCTGTTCCCGGCGGTTCCAGCGGTGGCTCGGCCGCTGCGGTGACGGCCGGCGAGGCCATCTGGGCCCTGGGATCGGATACCGGCGGTTCCATTCGCCAGCCGGCCGCATATTGCGGGCGGGTAGGGTTAAAGCCGACTTATGGACGGGTTTCCCGTTATGGTTTGGTTGCGTTTGCTTCTTCCCTTGACCAAATTGGGCCCATCACCCGGGATGTTACTGATTGCGCCCTGGTGATGAATGCTATTTCCGGGCATGATCCGAAAGACTCCACTTCTGTGCCGATGGCGGTTCCCGATTATACTAAATCACTGGTCAATGATGTCAAAGGGCTGAAAATCGGTTTGCCGAAGGAATACTTTGTAGCCGGTATGGATTCGGCAGTGAAAGAGGCGATCCATAAAGCCATTGATCAGCTGGTTGCCTTAGGAGCGGAATATCAGGAGGTGTCTATGCCGCATACGGAGTATGCCTTATCCGCCTATTATCTCATTGCTCCGGCCGAGGCCAGTTCCAATCTTGCCCGCTATGACGGGGTCGGATTCGGCCGCCGGACGCAGGGCACCGATATTGTTGATATGTATAAAAAGACCCGCAGCGAATTTTTTGGTCCGGAAGTAAAACGCCGTATTATGCTGGGAACATATGCATTGAGCTCCGGCTATTATGACGCCTACTATCTGAAAGCACTGAAGGTGCGTACCCTGGTAAAACAGGATTTTGACAAGGCGTTTGAAAAAGTGGATGTTTTGATTACGCCGACAGCCCCGACGACCGCCTTTAAACTGGGACAGAATGTCAGCAATCCGCTGGCTATGTATTTGCAGGATGTGTGTACCATCCCGATTAATCTGGCGGGAGTACCGGGTATATCCATTCCCTGCGGTTTTTCCGGCAATATGCCGATTGGTTTGCAAATCATTGGTAAGCCGCTGGGTGAGGAAACAATTATCCGTGCTGCCTACACCTTTGAACAAAACAATGATTACCATAAGCGTTTTGCACCGCTGGGGGAGGTTAAATAACGATGAATTATGAAACAGTAATAGGGCTGGAAGTTCATTCCGAGTTAAAAACAAAATCGAAGATTTTCTGCGGCTGCAGCACTCAGTTCGGTTCGGAGCAGAATACCAATGTTTGTCCGGTGTGTTTAGGACTACCCGGCGTTCTGCCGGTCGTAAATAAAAAAGTGGTGGAGTTTGCCGTTAAAACCGGTCTGGCGCTCAACTGCGAAATCCTTCCTTTTAGTAAATTCGACCGGAAGAATTATTATTACCCTGATTTGCCCAAAAATTTCCAGACTTCCCAGTATGATCTGCCGATAGCCGTTAACGGTCATTTGGATATCGAAGTGAATGGACAGAAAAAACGGATCGGCATTACCAGAGTGCATATGGAAGAGGATGCCGGGAAACTGGTTCATGACGGCTCCATTACTACCTCGGATTATTCTCTGGTGGATTATAATCGTACCGGCGTACCGCTGATTGAAATTGTTTCCGAGCCGGATATGGGTTCACCGGAAGAAGCGAAAGCTTATTTGGAAAAATTAAAAGCCATTTTGCAGTACCTGGATGTGTCGGACTGTAAGATGGAAGAAGGCAGTTTACGCTGTGATGCCAATATCTCTCTTCGCCCTCAAGGTGCCGCGGAATTTGGAACGAAGACGGAAATCAAAAATTTGAATTCATTTCGTTCGGTCCAGCGGGGACTGGAATACGAGGTGGCCCGCCAGGAAGAAGTGCTGAATGACGGCGGCAGGATAGTCCAGGAGACCCTGTCCTGGGACGAAACCCAGGGAATAACCGAGTCCCTCCGCAGCAAAGAACAGGCTCATGATTATCGCTATTTTCCGGAGCCTGATTTGGTGCCGATTATTGTTGACTCTGCGGAAGTAGAGCGGCTTCAGGCCAGTCTGCCTGAAATGCCGGATGCACGGAAACAAAGATTAATAAATGATTACGGTTTATCTGATTATGATGCGGATATTATTACTGCCAGTAAAGCCATGGCCGATTATTTTGACGGAGCGATAGCTCAGAAGGCCGATGCTAAAGCAGTGACCAATTGGCTGATGGGGGAAGTTTCAAAGCATTTGAATACTGCCGGCCTGGAAATGAAGGATTGTCCGGTTACACCGGCAAAGCTGGCCGGCATGATCGGACTGATTGACAAAGGCACTATTTCCAATAAGATTGCCAAAACGGTATTTGAAGAAATGTGGACCAGCGGCAAGGACGCCTCAACTATTGTAAAAGAAAAAGGCATGGTGCAGATTAGTGACGCCGGTGAAATTGAAGCAATCGTGGCTGCAGTAATTGCTGCCAATCCCCAATCTGTTGCCGATTTTAAATCAGGCAAAGAAAAGGCTCTTGGTTTTCTGGTAGGGCAAATTATGAAACAGACCAAAGGCCGTGCCAATCCCGAACTGGTGAATAAAATGCTGCGGCAGCGGCTGTAAAAACAGCAAGTAACGGATATTCCTATAATTACCGCAGGACGCGAACCAATCGCGTCCTGCTTTTTTGCATGAATTACTTTCAGCCCGCACATAATGGTAACGATACGCTTAAAATGAGGTGCTGCCTAATGTTGTCAGCTCGTGTTACCTGGAATCTAAAGACAGTATTCACTATATACATTTTGCGGCTGGCTGTCGGTTTGATTCTGGTGAGGCTGCTGTATCCGCTTCTGTTTGTTGCTCATTCAGCCGTTATCGAAATCACGGACCGCCTGGTGATGATAGGATTAGTTTGGCTGGTAATTCGGCAGTCCCGGGGCAACTTCAGCGAATTGGGTGTATCCTGGGATCATCTATTCGCCAATACACTGAAAGGCATTGGCGCCGGGGTGTTTTTGCTGGCAATTAGCGTATTCAGTGAGCGATTGTATACCACCGTCTTATTTTTATCTCCCAGTCAGCATCCTCTGGTCGCTCAGGTGGAACAGGCATCATCCTGGGAACAATTGCTATCGCCCCTGTTTTTAGCCGGAGTGGCTGCGCCTGTAGCGGAAGAAACATTTTACCGGTTATTTACCTTTTTGCCGTTTAAAGAAAAATGGGGGTTATGGAGCGGTGCTGTTGCCAGTGCTGCGATTTTTGCATTGATGCATTTTAATCTCTATTGGCTGGCAGAGATGATCGTAGTTGGCGTGGGACTGGCGCTGCTATATTATCAAACCGGTTCCCTGCTTAGCGCCGTTGTAGCTCATTCGGTTATCAATTCAACCAAGTTATTACTGCTGTTTTACGGCATATCACTGACATGACAAGGAGATGATTCTTTTGATTTTTGCCTTCGCTGTGGCAGCCGGGATATAGAATGGTCAATTGATAACTAATTTTCTTTGGATAAAAGAGGAATTTATTAAAGTAAGTCGAACTAAATGGCAAATCATCTATCTTAAAGAACGTATGACCCTTTGTTATGGCTCGGCTGCCGGGAATTAGTTCGTCTCAGCAACACTGATAAACAGGAAGAGGGGATAGTATGACCCAATACCGGGAATTACCGGTCGCAAAGCTCCGTTTTACCTGTGATGAAAGTTTGCTTGATTTTGAAACAACCGCCAGTGTACCGCCGCTGGAAGTCATGATTGGTCAGGAACGGGCGGTCAAAGCCGTTGAATTCGGGTTATTCACCAAAAACCAGGGCTATAATATTTTTATGTCCGGCTTGGTTGGAACGGGAAAAATCACTTTTGCGCAGGCTGCCGTTCATAAGATTGCCGGCAAGCAGGAGGCTCCCTATGACTGGTGTTATGTGAATAATTTTGAAAATCGCAGCCAGCCTGTGGCACTGGAACTGCCTGCCGGCGTCGGCAGTATCCTGCGGCAGGATATGCAAGACTTGGTAGAAGATTTGAAAACCGATATATCCAAAGCCTTCAGCAGTGATGATTACGAACATGCGAAGACTGACATGATCAAAACTTTTCAGGAACAGCGGGCGCTTATTATCGAAGGCTTTAATCAGAAGGCGGAAGAGTACGGTATGTTGCCCCAGTGGTCAACAACCGGGTTTGTTGGTGTTCCGTTAATGGACGGAAAACCGGTTGCGCCGGAAGAATATCAAAAGCTTGATAAAGAGCAGCGGGAAAGCATTGAGAAAAAGATGCTGGCAGTTCATGGAAAAGCCATGGAAGTCGTGCGGCAAATGCAGCATTTAGAACGGGAAGTACGGGAAGCAGTCAAAGATTTGGATGAGAAGGTGGGACTATTTGCCGTTGGTCACTTAATCGAAGAGCTGGAAGAAAAGTATGCCGGTTATGATCAGGTTACAGCCTATCTGGAAGCCGTTAAGCAGGATGTGGTAAAAAATATTAATGATTTTAAACCGGCTCCATTAGAAGAAGAGCAAAATCCATTGCTGTTATTTCGTAAAAACATGCAGGATTCTGATAAAAATAAATATAATGTCAATTTGTTGGTGGATAATCGGGTGTTAGAAGGGGCTCCGGTTGTTGTGGAAACAAATCCCACCTATTATAATCTGATTGGCCGGGTGGAATATGAAACTCGAATGGGTGTCGTGAGTACCGACTACATGATGATTAAACCGGGCGCTTTGCATAAAGCCAATGGCGGATACTTGATCCTCAATGCCCGGGATGTATTGACGAATATTGGCGCATGGGAGGCCTTAAAGCGGGTTCTTAAGACCAAAAAACTCTATATTGAGAATCTGAGCGAACAGTATGGCATGCTGGCCATGGCTTCACTGAAACCCCAGCCGATACCCATTGAGGTCAAAGTCATTCTCATTGGCAATCCTTATATCTATTATTTGATGTATAATTACGATGAGGATTTTCGTAAGTTATTTAAAATTCATGCCGATTTTGACGTGCAAATGGACAATAATCCGACAAATATCAGAAAACTTGCCGGCTTTATTAGTTCAACCGTTCACCGGGAAAATCTAAAACAATTTGACCGGGGAGCAGTGGCGAAAGTAGTCGAATATTCCTGTCGGCAGGCAGGCAGCCAAAACAAGCTGACCACACAATTTAATGAGGTTGTAGAACTGCTTTGCGAAGCCGATGCCTGGGCTACAATGGATAACAGCACAACAGTCGGCGCCCGTCATATTCAGCAGGCGGTGAAGGAAAAACGCTACCGGGCGAATAAGTACGAGGAACGGTTGCAGGAGATGTTTGCCGAAGGGAAATTTCTGATCGACACCGACAGTAAGGAAATCGGGCAAGTAAACGGTTTGGCAGTTATGTCGGTGGGAGAATATATGTTTGGCAAGCCATCACGGATTACAGCCAATACCTACTTAGGGAAAAGCGGCGTAGTGAATATTGAACGGGAAACCAAAATGAGTGGTACCAGCCATACGAAAGGTGTATTGATTTTAAGCGGCTATTTGGGGCAAAAGTACGCCCAGAAGCGGCCGATGACGCTGACAGCCAGCTTAACCTTCGAGCAGCTCTATGAAGGGGTGGACGGCGACAGTGCTTCCAGTACCGAATTGTACGCTATTTTATCCAGTTTGGCGGAAGTTCCGATTAAACAATATATTGCAGTTACCGGTTCGGTAAACCAAAAAGGCGAGGTGCAGCCGATTGGCGGAGCCACACAAAAGATTGAAGGCTTTTTTGCCGTTTGCAAAATCAAGGGATTAACCGGGGAGCAGGGAGTTATGATTCCTTACCAGAATAGCAATGAATTAAGTCTGAATGATGAAGTCCTTGAAGCGGTAGGGGAAGGAAAGTTTCATATTTATCCGGTTAAGACCATTGATGAGGGAATTGAAATTCTTACCGGGGTGCCGGCGGGAGAAATACAGGCTGATGATACTTATTCCGAAGGAACAATTCACTTTTTGGCGAATAAGAAATTGGAAGGGTATACGGAAACCCTGCTGAAGTTAAGCAAAGCGGCTGAGAAAGAGTAAAAATAACTGGGACTATGACATTTTGAGGGCGCCGCAATTGGGCGCCCTCAACAGTCTATATAAGAGGTGGCAAGAGAGGTGGCAAACCGATTTTCCAATCGACCGGTACAACAAGGCGGCACCTATACACTGGATATCCTTCGCTTGGGACACAGCGGGGAAGGGGTGGGTAAATATCTTGATTTTACCGTGTTTATTCCCGGCGCTTTGCCAGGGGAAAGTGTCCAGGTCGTTATTACGGAAGTGAAAAAGAACTATGCCAAAGGGAAATTGCAGGGAATTGAAAAATTCGCTCCCGAACGGGTAGAACCCCGGTGTACCATTTACCGGAAATGCGGCGGCTGCCAGTTGCAGCATATGGATTATGAGAGTCAATGTATTGCCAAGCGGCAGACTGTAGTCGATGCGATTACCCGTATCGGCAAACTTACGGATGTCACCGTACATCCAACTATCGGCGCAGTGAATCCCTGGTATTATCGTAATAAGATGCAGTTTCCCGTGGGAACGAATGGCAGTACTGTCGTTATCGGCTGTTTTGCTCAGGGAACCCATGAAATCATCAATACCGAACACTGTTTCATCCAGCATGATACGAATAATGTCATCGCCGGGGAAATGCGGGCTGTCATTGCGGCATTGGGGATTGCACCTTATAATGAACGAACCGGAGAAGGAGTGATCCGCCATGTGCTGGGGCGGGTTGGCAGTGCTACAGGAGAAGTAATGATCGTGCTGGTTACTACTTCACTCCAACTGCCTTGTAAACAGGAGCTGATTAGCGAACTGCGTCGCCGTATCCCCGGATTGGTGAGCATCATCCAGAATGTAAACGGCAAAAAAACGAATGTGATTATGGGCGAAAAAACAATAACTCTTTGGGGCCGGGATACCATTACCGACCGGCTGGGAGAATTTCATTTTGAAATTTCCGCTCGTTCTTTTTTTCAGGTCAATACGGCTCAGGCCGAAGTATTATATAATAAAGCGGTGGAATACGCCGGACTGTCAGGCCGGGAAACTGTTATTGACGCTTACTGCGGTACCGGCACTATTTCGCTGTTTTTGGCGAGAAAAGCTTTAAAAGTTTACGGAATTGAGATCGTCGCACCGGCAGTTCGCGATGCAAAGCAGAATGCAGCCAACAACGGAGTAAAAAATGCCGAATTTATCACCGGCGATGCAGTCACAGTCATGCCCCAAATGATTCAAGAGGGAATTTATCCGGATACCATCGTCGTTGATCCTCCCCGGGCCGGTTGTGACAGACAAGTGTTAGAAGCTTTTGTACACATGGCCCCCCGGAGGATCGTCTATGTCAGCTGTAACCCGGCGTCCCTGGCCAGAGATTTGGCTGTATTGGCCGAGCATGGCTATGCCACAAAAGAAGTTCAACCGGTAGATATGTTTCCTCAGACATACCACGTGGAGTGTGTAGCGTTGATAGAACGGAAAAAGCCTTAAATCATAAGGCTCAAGGCTTTTTTCTGAAATTAATATGTGGATAGGCTACAGTAAAATGGACAGTTTTTCTTGAGGAGCTGCTAGAATAATAAGAAAACAAAGGGAGCAGCAAAATGGAAAAGAGAAGCAGACGAGAATATACTAAGGAATTTTCGGATCCGTTGTCGGAACGAATATATTCGGGCCTTTCCGTGCGCTTAAAATTGAAATAATATAGCTGTAAATAAGCAGCATTGCATGATAAAATATTATTAAGTGTGAAGCCCCTCGTCGCGGCAGTGCGGCGGTGGCCTTCACCAAGAAAATCTGCCGCAACGAGCGGGTATTATTTACCCGCATTCTGCTGGAATTTTTGGGGATCATCTGCCCGCTGTAGGCATATAAGGAGTAGAAACATGAAAATAATCAATTCGACGGACATTAGAGAATATCCCATGGTAGCCAAGGGGAAGGTGCGAGACATTTATGAAATTGATTCGGAAACATTACTGCTGGTAACCACCGACCGCATGTCGGCATTTGACGTGATCATGGACAGACCCATCCCATTCAAGGGCGTGGTTCTAAACCAGATAACCCTGTTTTGGATGGAGAAATTTCGGAACATAGTTCCCAACCATATCATTTCCGCTGAGACTAAGGATCTGCCTGCTAACCTCAAGCCTTACAGCGATGAATTGGAAGGGCGATTCTTGCTGGCGAAAAAAGCCAAACCCTTACCATTGGAATGCATTGTGCGCGGACATATCACCGGGTCTGGTTGGAAGGATTATCTAGCCACAGGATCGGTTTGCGGACATGTCTTGCCAAAGAATCTCCTTGAATCCGCAAAACTGGAGGAGGTTCTCTTCACTCCATCCACAAAGGCGGAATTGGGAACTCACGACGAAAACATTACCGAGGAAGAGGGGGAGAAACTCATCGGCAGTGAGATGTATAAGAAGGTGCGCGAAACTTCCGTTAATATCTTCAGGCAGGCACGCGCATATGCCGAGACTCGGGGCATCATCATTGCAGATACCAAGTTTGAATTTGGTCTTCTTAACGGGAACCTGATATGGATTGATGAAGCCCTGACTCCGGATTCTTCTCGCTTCTGGCCGCAGGAAGGGTATGAGCCTGGCAAGCCTCAGCCGAGCTTCGACAAACAATTTCTGCGCAACTGGCTAAGTAAACAACCTTGGGACATGACGCCGCCGCCTCCGGCTCTGCCAGACGAGTTGGTTCTTGAAACCGCAAAGCGTTATGTTGAAGCATACCAACTGCTCACTGGGAAGGAGCTTGGAGTGAACCTGTAGACTTTGGATTTATTTACCCCCTTTAATTCTAGGGGGTAAAACCTTTCCGCGAAACTCCAATTACGCCAATCTGTATCGTCTGTCTATTAAAACACACGTCGAGGCTGTAGCGTTGATAGAGCGGAAATAGCCTTATTCCGTAAGGCTTCGCAGCTTTTTACAAATTTAACAAGCGTGTTTTTATGTTCGCATAGATGTCCAAAATAGGGGAGAACATATGCTTGGTGCCGGGAAATGACACCCCAAGTATGTGAGAACATAATGATGCCGTTGCCATAATAAAGGTGACGGCATTTTTGCGTTTGGGTAGTAATTGGCGATTGTTGGCCAAAACTGGCTAGGAGTGTTTGATGGGTATCCCTGACAGGGGTTTAATGGACGTTTTTGGCAATTGATATGTACGATAGTTTAATATAAATACTCGAATTATGCAGGAGCTTAATGTAAAAGTATAGAAGATTAGGATAAATATTCATCGTATGTGTCATGTATGGCAAGAAAAACATAGGGGCGGTATGTCGTGTGAGAAATTCATGTGAGTCAGGTGAAAGTTTTTTGATTTACTGAGAATACTCAGTGTCAAGCCGTGTGCTAAGCCAATGGTGGATCATGTGACAGAAAAGAAACGTCAGACTGTGCGAAAATGCTTAATTTCTCTGCGGCTATAATCAAAAATGAGTCTTAACCCTACTTGATTGCCGCTATCTTGGTATTATTGGTATCATTCTTATCGTTATTTTCTAATAGCTCTAAATAACGTTCGGCAGCCTGCTCAAAGTAGGCCAACATTTTTTCAATTCTTCCTTTGGTCAAATTTTTCTTACGAGCATTATTTGCACGGAATTTGCTACCGTCTATAGCGACGATTTCTTTACCAAATAGACCTAGAT